>JAKEHC010000152.1 GCA_022615255.1 Candidatus Dadabacteria bacterium
AATCTGTCTACAATCCCAAGCGATAAAGGAAACTCTGGTCCCACTACGGTAATGCCAATCTCTTCGGCTCTTACAAACCTCAAAAGCCCTTCAATATCCGTAGTTTTTATATCAACACACTCGGCGTGCTTTGATATTCCGGCATTTCCAGGGGCGCAATAAACAGCACTTACGAGCGGACTCTGCCTTATCTTCCAGCAAAGCGCATGCTCTCTTCCTCCGCTTCCGATTACTAAAACTCTCATATAAGCCGAAACTCCTTTATTGTAGGGATTTTAATTTACCAGAAAAAACATTCAAGGTGCTGCTCGCTAATTAATTCTTTTCATCGTGCTGAAAAAATCGTATGCTTTCATCACGAGGAGTTTATATATTATGAGGCTTTCTAGCTGAGAGATAACCCGTAAAGCTAATGCAATATTAAATCCCCCTACATCCCCCTTTGAGAAAGTGGGATTATTAATTTCTCCCCTTTCTTAAAGGTGAGCTAGAGGGGATTAAAACAACGTGTTTAGAAATAAAATCATTCAACCGTTACGACCTTCGCAAGGTTTCTCGGTTGATCTGCATCGGTGCCCTTGTATACGGCGATATAATACGCAAAAAGCTGAAGAGGAACTACAGCTATTATGGGACTAAGCATGTACGAGGAGTCAGGGATTTTTATAAGTCTGTCTATCTGAGTATTAAGCTCATCAGCTTCATCTCCCGATGTGATTAAGATTACCTTACCCCTTCGTGCTCTGATTTCCTGCAAATTGTTAAGGACCTTTTTATAAACTATCCCGTCACGCGGGGCTATAATAACAACGGGCATGCTTTCATCAACCAGGGCAATAGGCCCGTGCTTCATCTCTCCTGCGGCGTAGCCTTCTGCGTGTATATACGAAACCTCCTTAAGCTTTAGCGCCCCTTCAAGGGCAATTGGATAGTTAATCCCCCTAGCCAGATAAAGAAAGTTTTTATAGTGATAAAACTCCATCGCAAGCCCTTTTATCACTTCATCCAGCTTTAAAGCCATCTCAAGAAGCTGAGGCATCCTGAAGGAGTCGTGAATGAATCTCCTACCCTCATTATCGCTCAGCCTTCCTGTATGTCTACCCAGGTAAATCGAAAGAAGATAAAACACTATAAGCTGGGTAGTAAATGCCTTAGTGGATGCTACGCCTATCTCCGGTCCCGCATGGGTATATATTACCGCATCAGACTCCCTCGCTATTTTACTTTTAGGCACATTCGTAATTGAAAGCGTCCTTGCCCCTCTTTTCTTCATCTCTAAAAGCGCCTCTGAGGTATCTGCAGTTTCACCAGACTGAGACACGGCAATGACAAGAGTGTTCTCGTCAATAATCGGATCTCTGTATCTAATTTCAGACGCTAAATCCACATCCACAGAAACATGAGCGATATTTTCTATCATGTATCTACCGATAAGACATGAGTGATAAGAGGTACCGCACCCAATCGCTACCACCCTCCTTACGCCCTTTACAATATTCTCCAAGCCTTCAAAATACACATCGCCACTCTCTTCAGATACCCTCCCGCGAATGGTATCTAAAACAGCGTGGGGCTGGTCATGAATCTCCTTTAGCATGAAATGTTTGTAGCCGCCCTTTTCTATGGCAACTGGGTCCCAGTTGATTGAGAATACTTCCCTCTTAACCTCTTGTCCGTTAAGGTCGGTGATTCTAAAGCTATCCTTCTCCAGTATCGCAACATCGCCGTCCTCTAAAAAGATAACCCTCTTGCTATAGGGAAGCACCGCCGGTATGTCAGAGGCTATAAAGTTTTCACCCTGACCAAGGGCAATGATGAGGGGTGAGAATTTTCTTAAAGCTATAATCTTTTCCGGCTCCCTCTCAGAGACTATCGCCACTGCATAAGAGCCTTCTGTCAGTTTAAAAGCTCCTCTTACGGAGTCTTCAAACGAAGAACCGTTTTTGGAAAAATCTTCAATAAGGTGGGAAATTACCTCTGTATCCGTATCGGAATTAAAAACATACCCCTTCTTCTTGAGCTCGTTCTTAAGCTCCTGATAGTTCTCTATAATTCCGTTGTGGACTACCGATGTTCCGCCTGACACATGTGGATGAGCATTTCTCTCAGACGGGGTTCCGTGTGTTGCCCATCTCGTATGACCTATCCCTAAAGAGCCGTTAAAAGAATGTATGCTGAGCTTTTTTAGGAGGTTATCCAGCTTTCCTTCGCTCTTTATAACCTTAGTATGGCCTTTTTCAAGTATAGCAATCCCGGAAGAATCGTACCCTCTGTACTCAAGCCTCTTCAGTCCCTCGACTAACACCTGGACTGTCTTTCCTTCGATCCCTATGTATCCTACGATTCCGCACATTTATTTATTTCCTTTTTTTTCTCTGGGCTTTCTTTTCCATCCGGTTATTACCAACTGTTTTGTCCTCTCTATCGCCAAGGCTCCAGGAGGAACGTCTTTTGTTATAGTTGAGCCAGCACCGGTCGTAGCCCCTTTTCCAACCCTTATGGGGGCTACAAGCATTGTGTCGCTCCCTATGAATACATCATCCTCGATGATCGTCCGATGCTTATCAAATCCGTCATAATTACATGTAATAGCCCCAGCCCCGATGTTCACCCTCTCCCCGATGTTTGTATCGCCGACATAAGACAGATGAGGAACCTTAGAGCCGCGCCCTACCTTTGACTTCTTTATCTCAACAAAGTTTCCGATCTTAGCCCCGGAAAGTATTTGTGATTCCTGACGAAGGTGGGCAAAAGGACCTATTCTAGCCTTATCTTCTATAATAGCCTTCGTTATATAAGAAGAAAACGCAATGGTTACCTCATCGCCGACTTTCGAGTCCTCAATCCAAACCGATGGACCGATCTTACAGCCCCTTCCCACCTTTGTGCCCCCGTAAATGAATGTGTTTGGATAAATTACAGTATCGGCTCCAATAGAAACACCGGGAGAAATGTATGTAACTTCTGGATTTACTATTGTTACCCCGGAGAGCATAAGTCTCTCATTAGTCCTTGTCCTCAAGCACTCTTCCACCATTGCAAGCTCTTCCCGATTATTTACCCCCAGCACCTCCTCGCTGTCAGGCACAATATATCCACCGACCTTTCTCCCGCTCTTGGTAGCGATACCAACAATATCCGGGAGATAATATTCCCCCTGCTTATTTTTGCTATCGAGCTTGCCTAGCGCCTCCCATAGGAAGCCTGATTCGACACAGTATGCACCTGAGTTTATCTCTTTGATCTTTTTTTCCTTAGAGGTCGCATCCTTCTCCTCTACAATCCTTAGAACATCGCCGTTACCGTTTCTTATAATCCTTCCATAACCCTCTGGACTCTCATGAAAAGCGGTAAGAAGAGAAATCTCTATATTGCCCTTCTTATGGGATTCGATGAAACCCTTTAATGTTTCGGAACGGATGAGTGGAAAATCCCCGTTTAATATAACTATGTTCCCATGATAATCACGAAATGCCTCTTTAGCGCATCTGACAGCATCTCCCGTACCAAGATGCTTACTCTGTAAAGCGTATTTAACATCGATAGAAGATAGTGTCTCTTTTATTTTCTCGGCGCCATATCCCACTACTACAACTATTCTCTTTGGCGAGATTTCGAAAACAGCGTCAAGGACGTAACTAAGCATAGGGCGTCCCAATATCGGATGAAGAACCTTTGGAATGTCGGATTTCATTCTTTTTCCCTTGCCAGCGGCAAGGACTATGACTGAAATGTCCATTGATTTACTACTTTAGGCTCCTTATCGTCTTAAAGAATAACTGGACCTATAAGATGAGAATTGGGCATCGTACATTTTCAAACTAATGAAAGAAATAAGGTAACCTTAGGCTTCGCTCACTTGTATTTACACACAATAGAATTCA
Organism: Candidatus Dadabacteria bacterium; assembly: GCA_022615255.1. Taxonomy (GTDB): domain Bacteria; phylum Desulfobacterota_D; class UBA1144; order Nemesobacterales; family CSP1-2; genus CSP1-2. Next base: position 3,885 of record JAKEHC010000152.1, read on the forward strand.
CGAGCAGATTCATTCTTAGCGTTGAATGAATTCGACTTGTTGTTCTGCATACCAGACAGCCACATTACCTATATTTTAACCGGAGCAAGACAAACTAACATTATGAGTCCATTCTATTTTCAGAATGGAACGTCATCGTCAGAACCGAAGGATTCTTCACCGCCTTCAAAGCCCTCCGTGTGCTTCTCCTCAGTCCCGGCAGCCGATGCGGCTCTATCCACAGATGGACCTAGCATTTGCATATTCTGTGCGACTATCTCAGTTGTCCATCTCTTTCTTCCCTCTTTATCCTCCCAGGAGCGGGTTCTAAGCGTTCCCTCAATGTAGACAGTTCTACCCTTGGATAGATACTCACCGCATATCTCCGCTAGCCTTCCCCAGGCGACAATACGATGCCATTCAGTGAATTCCTCCTTCTCACCACCGCTTTTGCTAGGACGCACCTCAGTTGTAGCAAGCGTAAAGTTGGCAACCGCTTGCCCACTGGTCGTATACCTTATCTCCGGGTCACGTCCCAAATTCCCAATAAGAATCACCTTGTTTACACCTCTCATTTTATTCCCCCTGTCCTGCTCTATTTTGAGAGAATTTTATCACCTGATAGAGAGAAAATCCAATATACGTAGATCAAGGGGGTAGAGCTTACGGAAAGTTCTCAATTAAGCCTATGATCAATTCAAAACAGATGGCCAACTAAAGAGAGAAATTGATGAAGAATCCTAGCAGTCATTCCCCATATCGCGTGGTTATGATAACGGTAAGTAAATTCTTCACGCTCCATACCGTCTTTTTCTACGACCCTCCTCTCGAATGATCTTTCATCCTTGAAGTGAAATAGGGGAATCCAGATGGCAGAAGCCACCTCTTCGTTAGGCTTAATTTCTAGATCCTCTGTTAAGTAGGCTAAGAACGGAGTGACAATAAAATGATTAGCCCTTGGATTAATGGGACTAACATCATCCAATTCCCCAAGGATTCTTCCATTCCTATTCAGGTCAATGTCGGTTTCTTCAATCGTTTCGCGAATCGCCGTATCCAGCTTATTTGTATCTCCATCCTTTACCTTCCCTCCTGGAAATGCCATATGCCCAGAAAATGGATCACCTTCACTTTCAGGCCGCTTAATAAAGAGCATAGAGTATCCGTTCTTATCTTTCTTAAGTATTACCATCACAGCGGCAGGAATGAAGCTACCATCCCTTTTAATCTTAATGCTCTTTCTGCCATTTATAATTTTCTCAAGCTCTTTTATAATGCTAGGGTACACACATTTGCTCCTAATAAACTTGATCTATTGTAGAGACGCATTGCAATGCGTCTCTACTCGTATTTTTAAAGATCAGGACTCGATTTTCTATTACTCAAATCTCGACCTTTCTCAAATAATCATCAAAGACCATACAAACTTCCTTATCAAACAGAACAAAATATACTTTGTCTATCGAGGTTTTTTCATTCTTTAAATGTTCAAAAACTATATCTATCATCACCTGAGCACATTTATTTATAGAAAAGCCGCCAACCCCCGTTCCTATCGCAGGGAATGCAATTGTTTTTGTCCGATATTCTTCAGCTTTTATAAGGCTGTTTTTAGTAGTATCTCTCAATGACTCCTCACTTACTCTTCCACTAAGGTGCATCCCAGCAGCATGAATCACATATCTTGCTTTAAGCATTCCTGCCCCTGTAACAACCGCCTGGCCCAGTGAGATAGAACCGATCTTATCGCATTCCATTTGAATCGAATCCCCTCCCTTTCTTCTTATAGCCCCTGCTACCCCACTGCCTAGAAGAAGCTTTGTATTAGCGGCATTTACAATTGCATCCACTTCCATATCAGCAATGTCGCCTTGCATAACTACTATTTTATCCTTCAAACCCATTAATATCCTCTCTATTGATATTTTACAAATCTAAAAATAAGTAGCAACCATGTAATGGAAAATGAATTCAGAAGTTGGAATCCAGAAGAAAAAAAGAGGGCTCCTGAATTAAGAATTCTGGCTCCTGGCTTCCGACTTCTGGATTCTTCAATCTTTTGCATCGGTAAAAGAAAACGGCTAGAATTTATCAAACTGTCTTTTCACAAGATAGAACCCTACTTGGAGTTTAAAATAGGTGAAAATCTGTTTTTATAGACACTCGCTTCTAAGCAGAGGCGGAGATAAAATGATTATCGAATACGCCAACTATCTTGCGCAGAAGGGATATGAAGTAGCCTTGTGGTACAATACCATCAACACTGTTTTTAATCCGAATCCAAAACTCAAAATGCTAAAAATTCCCATACCGACAAAACTTGGGACAATCGTTTATGGAATTATAAAGAGGTTCAACTCCGACGTGATTATAGTAGATATCATCCCGCTAGCCTCTTTGCTGTCATTAAGAAACCGCAACAGGCTGATCTTCTTTGCCCAAGGTTATGACGAATCTTACTATACTAACCCTTTTAATAAACTGCTTAACAGGATGCTCTCGTTATTTTGCTTAAAGCTCATGAATGTAAAAACAATAGCCGTATCAGACCCGCTTTCGAAAACACTCAAGGAAAAATACGATGCTGATATAACGGTCGTTGAAAATGGTATAGACCGTGAGACCTTTTATCCTGACCCGGATGAGGATTTAAGAAGAAACAAAGGCAATAGGAAAGCCGTTCTTTTACTTTCTAGAAGCGGACACTCAAAGGGACTAGATATTGCAATTAAGGTCCTAAATACAATGGATGATGAGTGGAAAGATAAAATCGAGCTCTGGGTTTGCGGAGAGAAGATCAAAAAAGAGATTCTTAAACATAAGGTTATAAACCTTGGATGGGTTGAAAAGGACAGGTTAAGAAGGGTAATTAGCAGTGCCGACGTTCTTTTTTATCCCGCAAGGTACGAAGGGCTTCCTCTTTTTCCTCTCGAAGCCATGGCATGCGGATGTCCTGTAGCTACAACCCGTGCCGTTTCATACGTAAAAGATGGAGAAAATGCTCTGGTAGCGGGAATGGAAGATACAGGTAATTTCAAAGAAAAGCTCCAGAATATTTTGAGCGATGAACTCCTGAGAGAAAGGTTGAAAAAGAATGGATTTGAAACAGCTTCAAGGTACGATATTAAAGAGAGCCAAAGAAATTTTGAGAAGGCTATTATAGGTATACTGCCATCGAATCAACGTCCATCCCTTGATCAACTTGAAAAGATTTCTTCAAATTAAATTATGAAAGGAAAACTCCTTGTCTGCGCTTATTATTTCCCTCCTATAGGCACACCGAGGAGTTATAGATGGCGAGAGTTCGTTACTCATCTTTCTCAAAAAGGCTGGGCGATAGACATACTTACCATAAATACAAACAGCAAACACTCAAATTACGATTCGAAATTAATGGATAACCTACCGAATGAACTCAGCGTATTTAGAACATATCCTGGGATCATGCACCATTTCTCCAATCTCCTTTTGAGCAAAACAAGAGATAATCCAGAATTTAGCTCTCTTAATGCACGTACCTCTTTTAGACAAAAGCTCTGGAAATCCCTGTTCAAGATTTTTGAGAAAAAACTCAGAACGGTTTTCATCCCCGACGAAGCGGTAAGCTGGCTTCCATTTGCTTTAATGAAAGGAAATAAGCTCGTTAAAGAAGGGAGCTATGATGTAATCATTTCATCCGGCTTTCCTTTTACATGCCATATTGTAGGCTTCTTTCTAAAACGATTTAGTGGAGGCAAACCCTGGATAGCTGATTACGGTGACCCTTGGGTGTATAATCCGTCATTCCCTTTACCAGAATGGCGCTCCTCCATTGATAAAAAGATAGAGTCCAAGATTCTAAGAGATGCAAACAGGTTGATTTTTACTACTGATAAGACGAAAGAACATTACCTGAATTTGTACCCCTTTCTAAAATCAGAAAACATAAACGTAATCACACAGGGTTTTTCTCATAAAGAATTTAGCGAATCCATTCCGGAGAGAACTGACAAATTTAGAATCGTTTACACAGGAAGTTTTTATAAAGATGAGGAGCCCTTTATATTCTTTGACGCACTCAAGCACATAGGGCAGATCTCGAAAGATATTGAGGTTATTATCGTAGGAAATATGCCCAATGATGAATACAAAAGATATGCAGACAACAGAGGATTAGCCGAGATCGTTCGATTTATCGGCTTTGTTCCGAACAAAAGGGCTATATCGCTTCAAAAGGGTGCCTCGGTGCTTCTTTTAATAGGACACAGTGGAGGAATCCAGGTGCCGGGAAAGACCTACGAATACATCGCCGCAAGAAGGCCTATATTATCAATAAAAATGGATAGCGCCGATATTGCTTCACTCATTGTTGATAGATTCAAAAGAGGAATATCAGTTGAAAACGATCCTTTAAAAATTAGTCAGGTTATTATTGACCTCTATAACTCATGGAAGTCTAACCGCCTTGAAAGCGAATTCAACCTCGAGGATATAGACGAGTTTCGTTGGGATAAATTAGCGGATAATCTAGAAAGGGCGATACTAGAAGTAGCAGGGGCTTAGTTTTTTACCGTATCTTGATTTACACTTTTAAACATTCCTTATAAGCATCGTGCGTTTTCCTAGCAATTTCGTCCCAGCCAAGCTTTCTTGCCAATTCAAAATTATGCTTCCCCATCTCTCTTAACTCATAAGCTGAGGCTTTTCTCATAGCATTGATTAAGCCGTCTTCTTCTCTAGGATCGTATAGGAAACTCCCTTCACTATCTAAAATATCAGGTATACATCCTATGGCTGGGGCAATAATCGGCATTCCAAATGACATGGCTAATATAGCTGCACCGGATGTTAGAATATCTCTATAAGGCAGTACAACGACGTCTGCGGTATTCATGTATATTTGAATCTCGTCATCCGGTATAAAACTGAAGATAGTTATAACACGTCTATCTCCTTCGCATTTATTCATTAGATCATTAGCAATGTCTTTATTAAACGGCTCGCCTACTATCAATAGTCTCGCCTGTGAGTGGTTTAATCTCTTAAAAGTATCGACGAGCTCTCGTAAACCTTTGTAAGGCCTTATTCGACCAAAGTGTAGAAATACTAAGTCCTCCATACCGATCTCTAAATGATTTCTGGCTTTTGCTTTACTCATCTCGTTTGGATAGTAATCAATATAATTACCGTGTGGAATTACTGTAATGAGTGAGCTTTTCACTCCATATGTATTTATAATCTCACCTTTTGCCGAAGGGGAATGAGCAATGATTCTACCGCATAATCTCGTAAATAACCTTGTAAAAAATAACTCAAAAGATCTAAAATCAGTTTCGTGGCTCGAGATATTATGAACTGTCCAAACTATATTAATTCCTAGAAGCCTTACTAATAGTAACTCGACAATGAAACTCGAGGATTTTAAAATCGTTTTTCCCATGCTATTCGCTAAAAGGAATGGATGAAGCCAGTGAATATGAAGAATATCAGGCTTAAAGTGGTTTTTGACCAATCTTAAAATGGTAAATGGATAATATGGATTAAATGCGCCACCGAGGTTAACCTCGATTCCCTCTTTTGAAAGAGAATCAGTCAAGGCCTTTTGATACGGGTTATTTCTGAATTCAGGAATAAAAAGAACTTTCATTGTTTCATATAGTTAAATTGCACTTCCTACGACCCTCTTAAGAAGCCTTTACAAGCGCAAATATGATGAATGTGAAATCAAGATCTAACCTCTTCCATCGAACAGCTTTTTCCTCAGTCGAGAAATCTATCTCACCTGTAGGCATAAACCCAATCTCTTTTGCTTTATCAATTAGTTCTAGTATTTCCTCTGGAGTGAAAATTCTTACCCTAGTTCCGTAGGCTTCCTTAAAGGTCTTAATAGAACTACTCCAGTAGTCAGTGCTGATTATCAAAAAACCGCCAGGGCTCAAGATTCTATGGCTTTCTCTAAGAAATGACCCGGTCTCAACACCATGTTCAATGACGCTCAGACTTGTAACGACGTCGAAATATCCCGAGGGATAAGGAGTTTGAGTACAATCTCCCCTGATATATTTAATCGGTCCGCGTGAGAAGTTTTGTTTGAATAATAAATTAATCACGTGGAGACCCTTATAACCGTATAGGAATAGCCATTCAACTAGAGGCGAGTAAACCTCTCCACCGGCATCGAGAATCTTCGATGACTTTTTTGTGCGACCTAAAATAAAACTTAAAGCGGAAAGAGAATCCCAGTTCTTTGAACCATCCTGATGTGTGTGAAGTCCAGCATTCTTTACCCTCTCTAGTGCATCCTGCCATTCACGTTCTGATTTTAAGGTCGTATTCATATAGGTCTCAAGAACCTTGTCGGGATAGAATGAGGCGCCCTTCTTTCTCAATAATAGCCGATAATACAATGAATAACCCTCTAAGGCTCTACGTAGGGAATTTTTCAAGCTCAACATCCTCAAATCCATATAGAAACAGTTTCCAGCAGTGATCTTAGAGCATATTTAATTCTCTCTCAGTGATTAATGAATTTTACTGCCAATTCCTTTCAGCCAGGAAGGAATTTTTCTAAACAAACGTAGGAGCGGCTTACAGCCGTAATCTATAATTTTATAATCTCTCTTTTGTAATCTCAAACCCTTACATTTTAATTTAGTAATTCGGATAGAATTCTCACGTTTTCCTTTAATTTCACAGATAGGGCGGAGCATGAATTTACCAGTTGCTCGGATATCTCTTCATAATTATTTATTATCTTTTCTATAGACCCCTCGAGTTGTTTTGAATCTAAATCCTCAGTATTAAAACAAAAGCTCTCTTGATTGATATAAGCCATATAGTCCCTAACTTTAGGCAGGTAAGATAGCGCTATAGTTGGTATGCCTAAGGAGCTAGCAAAAATTACAGAATGGAGTCTCATACCAACTGCAAGATCGGCATTAGAAAACATATTTATAGCCTCGTCTATCTGCGGAACTCTATTATGAATAGTAATACGTCCTCCGTCCGTCATTTTTGAAACTACCATTTTTGCAATTTCTCTATCGTCATCCTGCGAAATCACACGGAAGGGCAGAAACTCGATTCTCGTATTAAAATGCTTAATCATAAAATTAAGAATGGGTGTGACAGAATTAACCAAGTTTTCATTAGCATCTTTATCCAGTATGTCAACGCCATTTTTATTCCAATGCCTAAGACAGACAATAACTCTAGGATTCTTACTAATCGATCTCTTCTTGGTATATTTTGCCGAAAGAAGCATTGCGGGATCCGCAGTCACCGTTATGCGGTTTTGTATGCCAATTTCTTCAAGCCTATTTTGAGAATTTGGATCCCTAACCGTAATAGCATCTACTGTGTTTAATACCTTCTTAACCAATTCCCTAGATTTACTGAACCGTAAATTCTCAACACCTACAGACCAAAGCATCGTTTTAACTCCACATCTTCCTGCCATCGCCACAGAATCCAGCCAGCTTTCGATAGAACGCGACGATTCCCCATAATCTTTAATTAATCCGCCTCCTCCTAATATATAGACATTAGCTCTAAGAAGATTTAGGTACTTGGCGATCGTATCATGATGATCCACACTTGAGACTCTATGAATTCTGCTAGTTTCTTTTGGGTTTCTGCCAATTATGATCGGCTTCAGGTTCTCAAAAACGGAGATTTGACTCAGTATAGCAGAGAGAATAGCTTCATCCCCTAAGTTACCAGCGCCATAAAAACCGTTAATAACAACACGTCCCTCTATCTTTAGCAGGTCATGAAGGGTTTTTTGTATCATCCGTTTTAATCAAAGCTCGCCGGAATATAATAAACGTATCGTGCAGGTTACCGATTCCTCTTTGTTTCAACAAAAAAAGAGACAATATATATAGCGCGGCCCCCAAAAAAGCACTTAATAAAAAGCCGATTGCTTTTGGTTCGACAGATATTTTCCGACCTAATAAAATTCCTAGTACAGTAAATAGCGTACATATAATAGGAGCCTTCAAGGATTCAAAGATTATTGAAAAGCTCCCCTCTAAATACCGTCTGGTTCTATAAAAAAGGAGAGGGAGGTCTATAATAATAGGAGGTATGGTGATAGCAATACAAGTCCCGACGATACCAAACCTAATAGTCAAAGGGTAGATCATCAAAGCAATAAGAAGCAATTTCACGAATTGAGTTATCGTTATAATTCTCGGTTTACCCAAGGCATTGAAAAGTGGGCCCATACTTGAAGATATAGATCTTATTGCACCCCATAAAGCCAAAACCTTTATTGCTGAGATCGAGGCATTCCATTTGTCTCCCAAAAATAGATAAACAAAATCTTGAGCTAAGATATAAATAGAAGCTGCCAGAGGAAGAGAAATAATTGCTGATAGCTCAACTGTTTGTAGAAACGCTCGGCGTAATTTAGATATATCGCTTTGTAGCTTAGAATATGCAGGGAAAATTACCTGCGAGATTACATGCGTAACCTCCGTCGCAGGCACATTTGATATCCTGTAAGCCATCTGGTAAAAGCCTAGCGCGGTCGCTCCCAATATTTTGCCTATAAAGATATCGTCTCCCTGCGTTATTAAAAAATTTAATATGCTTGTTCCTGAAAGCCATTTTCCAAATTTCCATAATTCTTTCGCCTTTCCAAAATCAATACTTAATCTCGGCCTATAAGGATGTAGATAATAGCTTATTAAGCATGTTGCAAAATTCCCGGCAATTACTCCAAAAACAATCGACCATACATTTCTTAAGATTAAAGCAGTAGATACGGAAACAATAAACTCCACTAATGTGCCGACTAATTCATATATAAAATGCCTATTAAACTCCAAATCTTTTCTAAAATAAATAATACCAATATTAGTAAACGCTTGAAAAAGTATAGAAACCGCAATTACCTGAATAACCGACTTTGACTCTGTTGAACTAAAAAAGACCGCCGCATACGGTGCAACTATTAAAAGAATTAAAAAGAGTAGAGTCCCTCTTACGATTGATACGGTCCAGGATGTATTAAGATATAAATCTATGTTTTCCTTCTTTTGAATTAAGGCTTGCTGAAATCCTGTTGTAGAAAACATCTCTAAGGTTGCAATAGTTATTAGTGCAATGCCTATTAAACCAAAATCCTCTGGGGTAAGCACGCGTGCCAAAACAACCAATTTAACCAAGCCTATTACCTTCTGAAGTACCCTTAGTATGAAAACCCAAAATCCGCTAATCACCACTCGGTGAGTGAGGGTTTCACCGGATTTGGTTAAATTGCTTATGATTCTCATAACATCCGATATAGGCATTGACTTTCACTTAATCTTTTGTATGATTCGACAATTTATAATATTTTTTCCAAAAGTAAATTAAAAAAACCTTTAGAAAATATTGACAATGATTATAATCTATTAAAGCTTTTTACGCATAAGCCTTAAGAAAAAACAGAATCAAACATATTATAGTTGATAGATCATGAGTTACCATTTTGTTTCCGTGATAGTCCCAGTTCTAAATGATTCAGAAAGGCTACGAAATTGCTTGAAGGCACTAGAAGACCAAACCTACACAAAAAACCTGTATGAAATCATTGTTGTTGATAATGGGTCTCAAGACAATATTGAGAGCGTTGTCAGCCAATACAGAAAGGCTACACTCTACTTCGAAAGCAAGCCAGGTTCTTATTCCGCAAGGAATAAAGGGCTTTCCATTGCTAAAGGCGATATAATAGCTTTTACCGATTCCGACTGTATTCCAGCCCAAGATTGGATTGAAAATGGGGTAGCAAATATCCTTCGTGCATCTAACTGCGGACTCCTTGCAGGCAAAATAAACATCTTTTTTAGAAACCCAGACAAACCAACATCCGTTGAACTCTACGAGAGCGTTATGGCTTTTCAACAGAAGCATTATGCAGAAGTTGAGGGATATGGTGCAACAGCGAATATGTTCACATTTAGGAGGGTTATTGACCATATTGGTGGTTTCAACGATGTACTTAACTCAGCCGGTGATTTTGAGTGGGGCCAGCGTGCTATTTCATCCGGCTATAAAACATTTTATGGAGAAGATGCCTGTGTGTCACACCCAGCGAGATATTCTTTAGACGAGCTATATAAAAAACACACAAGAGTAATTAAAGGATATTATGACTTCATTAGGTTAAAAAAGCCTTATCCATTGGTTTCATTAATCGGTAGTGTGGCGATTGAACTCTTGCCACCCGTTGTATTTATCTCCCGGATTTGTTCAAATGAAAGATTCAAGAGGCTAAAAGGCAGAAAAGAAAAATCTCAAGTAATTTCTGTACTTTTATTCATAAGGTACTTTAGGGCTTTGGAAAAAATAAGATTACTCCTAGGATTAAGATAAAAGAATTGAGGAAATTCGTAAATGGCTAGATTCAAATAGTCCTAGATTAATAGAGGCATTTTTTATATCTGCCGCTATGATATCTCATGCTTAATCCATGCACGTTACTTACCTTAGGTATTTTCCAGCGTTAAGTAAATAGTCCCAATTGACGTCAAACCTTTGCCACTATATTTCCCCAACCGTCTACCTCACATTGAAAATCAAGAGGAATAAAAAGAGTAGATGTTCTTTCCAATACTAATGCTGGACCTGAGAAAGCAAACCCAGAATAGAAATCATCCCTTCTCCAGGAATGCACCTCAATCCCTTTCCCCTTGTAAAATAGATTTTCTTTTGTTTTTTTAACTTCCTTTGGAGCCGTTTTTAATACAGGTAGCTCGATTTTTCCCTTCTCCATTATAGCCCTAACCCTTAAGGTAACGATCTCTATATCACTCTTCGGTTTTTGGTAACTGTACATTTTTTGATGGGCTTGATGAAACATACGGGTAAAATCCATACCATAAGGGATGGTTATCTCATGCGACTGCCTTTTGTAACGCGCATCGAGAAAACGTTCAAACCTTAGTTGCTCCTGAGGAAAATCTCTGATTGCTTTATCTTCTAAGACCTTGAAACCCTTCTCAAAAGTGCTTCTAGTAGTGTTCCCCACAGCAAAAAATTTTGTAAGGCTATAATTCTTAAAAGAATCTGCCATAAGCATCCCGAGTGCAGATAGTACTCCAGGCTCCCTTGGGAAAATAACGGTTTTAATACCCAAACCAAGTGCTAGTTCACAAGCATGAAGCCCTCCCGCACCTCCAAAAGAAAATAGTGCAAACTCCCTGGGGTCAAATCCCCGACCTATTGAGATAACTCTGAGCGCCCTCTCCATGTTAGAGTTTGCAACCTTTATTATACCCTCAGCAAGTTCTATAATGGGAAGTTTTAACCTATCTGAAAGTCTAACCAAAGCTTCGCTCGATTTTTCCTCGAAGATCTTCATTCGTCCACCTAGAAACCATCTCGGATTAATTCTTCTTAGAAAGACATTGGCATCTGTTACAGTTGCGTTTGAGGCTTTTCCGTAACATGCCGGACCCGGATCAGATCCCGCGCTAATAGGCCCAACCTTTAAAGCCCCTCCGGTATCGATATATGCAATCGACCCACCGCCCGCCCCTATACTCATTACATCAACCATCGGGATTCTTATCGGAATCCCATCTATATTAGTTTCCGTTGTAAACCTTAAAGCTCCATCACAGAGAGAAACATCCGTTGATGTCCCACCCATATCATAGGTAATTACCTTTTTATATCCCATTTTTTCAGCAATTTTAAATGCTCCTACGACTCCGCCAACAGGGCCTGAGAGAAGAAGGCTGACGGGTTCTTCCGAAGCCTGATTTGGAAAAACCACACCGCCACCTGATTGCATAATGAAGATTCGACACTCATGAAGTTTTTTCGAAAGATCCTCCATGTATGATTTTACTGTAGGAAGAAGATAGCTATTTGCTACAGTGGTTGAGGTTCTTTCATATTCTCTAAATTCAGGGAGAATTCTTGATGAAGTAGAGATAGGAACTCCAGCTGATTTTAGAAACCTTTCGGCTAACTCCTCGTTCTTATGGTTAGCGTAAGAGTGAAGAAAGGATACTGCAATTCCATCAACTTTTAGCCTTTTAAGCTTCTCACAGATTTTTTTTATCTCGTCTAAATTCACACGGTTTATAATCTTTCCCTGGAAAGATGTTCTTTCATTGATACCAAATCGGAGCTCCTTTTTTACAAGCGGTTCTCGCGGCTCCCAAAAAAGGTCATATAATTTCTCTCTATTTTGTCTCCCTATTTCTATAGCATCCTCAAACCCCTTTGTTGTGATGAGGGCTATCCTTGCTCCCTTTCTTTCTAGAAGCGTATTTGTCGCAACCGTTGTTCCGTGTAATACCTCAACGTCTTTGATTTTATCCTCGAGATAACTGTTTAGCCCTTTTAGTATGGCTATGGAAGGATTTGAGGGGGTTGAAGGTACCTTATATGTTTGGATGTTTTTACCATCAAAGAATACAAAATCTGTAAACGTTCCACCTGTATCAATTCCTACTCTTATCATATTCTAAAATGTAGTCTACTGGCAGTTAATCCGCTTTTTGTAGCGATCTATTGCAACTTGCAAGATGTAATTAACGAATCCTTATGCTTCTAAAACTTCCCTGAAATCAGTTCCATAATCCCTCTTCTTACCATCATAATCCCGATGGCTGCGAGAAGTATACTCATGATCTTTGCAAAACCGCGTGCCCCGCCCTCTCCGAGCACAGATAGGATTATATCGGCTTTGAGAAGAACAATTCCAAGAATCAATAGATTCAATCCGAATGCTATGAGAGTTGCAAAGTATCCCTGTGTATCAACGAGTATTATGAGAGTAGTTAGCACGGCGGGTCCAACAATAATAGGGGTTCCTATAGGGAAAACACCTAGAGAAGAAGCAGGCTCTTTCTTGACTTCGGAAGCTCTTTCCCTAAGCAAATCCAAAATAGAAAAAGTAAAAAGAAGCAGTCCACCTGCAATTGCAAAATCTGGAACGCTTATTCCCAGAACCTTAAATATAACCTTACCACCCAAGACAAATATAATCCCAAGGATACATGCAGTCAGTATTGAATCCCTAGCTACCTTCTTTCTTTCAACACGGTTGAGCTCCCTTGTCAGAGAAAGATACATGGGAACTATTCCCACAGGGTCCATAGCGACAAAAAGTGGGATAAAACTCAGAATTAGGGATTTTATCATTTACGAGGTGGATTTATCTTGGTGTAGCCAGGAGGATAAACAAGCTTTACGTTTTCTCCCGCTATCTCCCTCAGCGCAAGGACGACCGATTTATTATCAATTTCTTCGGAAAGAGGCTTTGCGCCTTTTACAATCTGCTTTGCCCTTTTCATAGCTGCTACAGAAAGGGCAAATCTGTTTTCTACCTTTTCCAGACAATCTTCAATCGTTATTCTCGCCATTTTTCACCCCTGAGATTGGATCAATTAATAATAATATAAGTAACATAAAGAAAATAGTAAAGAGGGTCAGACTCTGTTAGTATTTTACATAATGTGTGGTATAGTGACCCATAATTTATTTTGTCTGCGAGAACAAACCCATCGTGTGTCATTGAGAGGAGTGAAACGACGAAGCAATCTAACAACGAGATTCCTCGCCGCTCCTTCGCTTCCCTCAGGACAGGGCTCGGAATGACAGGGTGTGTCAGATTGCTTCACAGAGTTTACACTGAACACATTCGCTTCGCTCGGTGTAGACTCCATGAATGTGTTCGCAATGACAGTTATGCAAAGTTATCCAGTTAACTATGATAATGGAGGGATAGGAATGAGAATAAAGGATATAAAATTTGATGAAAAAGGGTATGTGCCGGTTATTGTTCAGGATGTCGAAAACGGTCAAATTCTCATGTTCGCCTATGCAAATCAAGAAGCGATTAAAGAAACAATAAAAACTAAGAAAACACACTTCTGGAGCAGGTCAAGAAACAGATTATGGGCAAAAGGAGAAGAATCGGGAAATGCCCAAGAAGTGAGGGATGTTTTCTTAGACTGTGATAAGGATGCAATACTGGTTTTAGTAAACCAGACTGGCGTTGCTTGTCATACCGGAAAAAGAAGCTGCTTTTTCGAAACTGTTGATGGAAATAATCAAATTGCGCCATCATTTGGACCTATAAGAACCGATAAAACTTTGGAGGACGTATATCAAGTAATTGAAGATAGAAAACGAAACCCCCGAGAAAACTCATATGTGAGCGGTCTTTTTAAAGATGGCCTCGATAAAATTCTTAAAAAAGTCGGAGAGGAAGCTACTGAAACCATAATAGCAGGAAAGAACGTGAGTAAACAAGAGGTGATTTATGAAATGACAGACTTACTTTTTCACTCGTTAGTAATGCTTGCTCAGTTCGAAATAAAACTTGAAGATATATATGAGGAGCTCGGAAAAAGGTTTGGGAAATCAAAAGAATCGTATAGGCGTGGTTTGTGACTCGTGATTTGTGGTTCGTGGTTAATGTTTCAGTACACGATTCACATGTTGCGATGGTTACCTATTCTTCTTCGGTCTATCCTTCTCTTCTATGTAGTCACCAATCATTGTTTTTGCCCTAACCTCGGGTGGCAAATTCGAAAGATCGGGCTTAGGCATGTTAGTAGATAAGTCCGCAACCACAGCAAAGGCGGAAAAAAGTCGTTCCCATTTCTTCGATTTGCATTTAGGGCATTTCAGCTTCTTCTCTTCTTCCTTTTGGTAAATTATCTCAGAGAACTTGTGCTGGCACTTCAGACACTGATATTCATATAAAGGCATATAATTTCTCCCTAATCGTTGAAATATTGATTTAAATAATCGTACCCGACCCAGGAACTAGCCATTTCCTCATCCTTTTGTTTCTTATAATCGAAATGATATGCGAGCTCGTCTCCCGGACGTGGCGCGCGTTTATTTTTGTCATCAAGAATCGCTCTGAACGTTGAGTAAACCCTACGAACTTTATTACTTTTATTACACAAAGGACATTTAAGGTTTTTTTCTTCTTCTTTGTCATATATTAACTCGCTGAATTTATAATTTCTTAATTCGATATATAAGATTTTATTATTCTTTAAGTTATAACGAAATTTCCTAATGCTATATTTATTATATTTTCCCTTTTCACCCAATGCGAATATTTTCTTATGCCTTTTGTCATCATAAACCTCGATATAACAAAACTTCGGATTCTTTTTCATTATCTTTGTTGCATTGGATTTATTAAGCTTCTCAACTACACTGGAGATATCAGAATTATATTCCTCAATGCAACTATCACATTCATATTCAAATAGTGGCATGGCTTTTTCCCTCCCAATCTATTCATAAAATATTAACTAAGAATTCATTATTATTCTAGTTTCTACCTAATAGGACACATAGGAACTGTACTTCGCCATTATATTCTTTTTTCACTCTCTAGCTATTCATTGTTCCTCATGCACTTGAAAAAGATTGCGAAGGGATAATACTATACCCACTTTGCACGGGAATTAATTACGTTTTTAACTGTAATTCTGACCAATGGTAAGAATCCTACTCATAGGACAAAGAGTTTCTTCACTCCCCCCACGCTCCGTTAAGAATGACATCTAAGAATAGAATTCAAATTACTGCCATTTGAAGTATAATTTCAACATCGCTTTAAAGGAGGAAAGACCGTGTCAGAGGTTAAGGAACTCATTATTGAAGAAAGGGATTCTATATGCACGATCACAATAAATAGACCTGAAAAGAGAAATTCACTAACTCCTGAAATCCTTCTTGAAATCGGTTCCGAGTTAAAAAGAATAACAAACGAAGAAAAGGCAAAGTGCCTAGTAATTCGAGGGGCAGGAGATAAAGCCTTCTGCTCTGGATATGATATAGCGGCAATCGGAAAAATAAAAGACGACATGATGAGAGACTATAGAGGCGACCACCCCCTTATCATAGCGTCAAAAGCTATAGAAAACTTCCCTTACCCTGTTATTGCCATGATAAATGGTCATGCCTTTGGTGCAGGACTCGAGATCGCTTTAACCTGTGATATTAGAATATCCATTGATAACGCTCTCTTCGGAATGCCGCCCGCAAAGCTTGGAGTCATCTATCCATATTCAGGAATAAGAAGATTCCTCAACCTAATAGGCGTCGGACATACAAAAGAACTCTTCTTAATTGGAAGAAATATAGACGCCGAGACGGCTCAGCGAATTGGCCTTTTAAACCATGTTATCAAAAAATCCGAATTGGAGGAATTCACCTATAAACTCGCCCATGAAATTTGTGAGAATGCCCCACTCTCAATGAGAACTATGAAAGAGATGATAAATGCCTGGCAAAGAAACCAACCACTAAGTCCAGAAGATGAAGAAACAGTCAAAGAAATGATTCTAAGGGTGCAGGAGAGTGAGGATTATAAAGAGGGTCAAAGGTCTTTTTCGGAAAAGAGAAAACCAAGGTTTCAGGGAAAGTGATGCGCAGATACAGAATGCATGATGTAGGATGAAAAACCGCAATCATACAAAGACCTCGAGGTATTTTTACTGGTAAAAGAGCTTGCAGTAAAAAATCACAGATTGACAATAGTGGAGTTACCAAAATTTTAGATGTATGAAGAGGGCAGTCAAATAAGACGTCCTGCAAAGTCTATAGTATCTAATATAGTTGAAAGCTTTGGGCTAAGAAGATATAAGAACGAATTTATTCAGTTTTTAACTTATGCTATTGCATCCTGTGATGAAACCAAAGTCCTTTTAGAAATGCTTCTTGGAACCGGGTCTCATTAAAAAATATAGTTTTGAAGAGCTTTTTCTTAGGTATGAAGAACTAGGTGCAAAGTTATTTAACTTCAGAGAAGGAGTAATAAAACACCATCGCTCATGATGAGGGAGGATTCTTAATTTTTGTATCATGAATCATGTATCATTCAGAACTTCTCCCAGTGAAACACCTCATCTGGTGATTTCCTTATCTTCTTTCTTTTAACTGTAAATTCCTCAGGGTATCCGAAAGGAAGTATAGTCAGGATGTGTAGGCTCTTTGGGATATTAAGCCTTTCTTTAACCTTCTCTCTATCAATTGCACCGATCCAGCAGGTCCCAACCCCTTCATTCCAGGCAGCAAGTGACATATTTTGTACAGCCCTTGTCCCATCTATCTCATGCCATTTATTGGACGGCTCCGTAATCACTACAACAGCAAACGAGGCATCAATAATAAACCTCCCACTCACACAGAATTTACCTAACTCTCTCAGTGTTTCCTTATTTTTTATCACAATAAAATGCCAAGGCTGAAGGTTCATTGCGCTAGGAGCGAGTCTTCCAGCTTCGATAATCTTCTTTATCACTTCATCCGGGACAACCTTTTTAAGATAACTCCTTATATCCCTTCTTTTCCTTAGACATTCAAAGGTATCCATTAAACCTCCTCTTTGCATGACCGCCTGCCAGACGGTCCAGTTTTTTTATAAAGTTTACCACGTTCCGTTTTATTACTTTGGGAATGGTTCGACAGGCTCACCACAGGTCGCTGGTAGAGACATGCCATGGCATGTCTCTACATTGATGTGACGAAAATGAAAGGCTAAAGCCTTCCTCTACAATTCGTAACGGAAACCCTTAGGTTTCCATCACGAAGCGGATTGTCCTACGTCCTCTTGCATGGTGTAAACGTACTGTAGAGACGACCCGCTGGGTCGTCTCTACAAAGGCGGTCTAAAACCAACGGACAATCCCAGCATCGGGGGTGGGGGGATAGAAACCCCCGCCTATCCTTAACTTTATTAGGGCAGACACAGGGGTCTGCCCCTACACAAATACACCCCAAATTATTAAATGGTCATTGTAGGGGCAACCCTTGCGGTTGCCCAAAAAGGGCAGGTGCAAGACCGTTCAGCTGAGCTTACGACGAAGTCCGCCCCTACATTTCAACGATTACGAGCGCAACGGAAGCCAACACCGTTGAACGAGCCCGAAGGCGCAAAGTTGGCATTGAGCGTGAAGACCCCGGCGCCCGTGCCGGCGTCGAAGCGGCCACCACGGAAGAGCACCGCCGGGAAGTTCGAACTATTAACCCCTTGGACACGGGCAGGGTTGGTTCCAAGCATAAAGTCGTCCCCATAGTCTGGACCAGCAGTGCCAAGGGATGGCTTCCAGGGATGGGTACTTCCCTGAATCCAGTCCGCTACCCATTCCAATAGGTTCCCTACCATATCAAATGCCCCAAAGTTTGAGACACAGTTTGAGCGGGAGCCAGTGAGTGAAATACCCGGCTCTAGATCGTCGGTGTTGCAAGTCGTCGAGCCGTCGTCGGCTCCACCAGTATCCGGTGTACCTGCGGCTGCTCCCTGCCATTCTGCATTGGTGGGTAGCCTCTTACCTACATTCAAACAAGCCTGGTGTGCCTGAAACCATGTGATAGATGCTGAGGGTGTTTCCCCAGGCGCCGATGCCGCAAATATTGGATTTGACGCTGTGGCTGAGCAGTCGTTTCCATTGTCTGAGCAGGGATAGTCATCACCTGTTACACCAAATTGAGTCCCCATTGGTGTTCCATCGCTCCTAGGAGACTCAGACCATACAGTTGCCTCATGCTGGTCTATACAAATATCTCCCACAGGAACCATATTCACAGGACAACTTTCTCCACCTCCACCTTCAGGAGGAGCAAAGCTAGGCTGTACAGAAAGAAACAAAAACACCATAATCCCCAATACAAACATTGAAAAAACATAGAGTCTCATCATTGTGAGATACCTCCTTTATTTGGGTTTTTTGCCAGATTTATTAAATAAGGTTGCTGGGACGAGTAGGGAACGCATATATGCGTTCCCTACTGCGTTTTCGTAATGACACTTTGGGTGAGATTGTTTCCCTTCGTTACACTCAGGGGCAATGACAGAAGCGGGTGTCATTGCGAGGACCCTGAGCAAAGCGAAGGGGACGAAGCAATCTCTCACCTGTTCTTGAGATTGCTTCGCTAACGCTCGCAAAGACAGGTTCAGAGGCAAAAGAACAATGCAACTCAGAAGGAATGTAGACACTGCATTCGAACCAGCGCTCTCTACACACCTCCACCTGATTTCCCTGGAGTGAGCCCGTGAGCCCTGAGCGTGTCGAAGGGCGAAGGGTCGAACCTCCTTGCTAATTCCTGAGAAGTGTGCTATTTGTGGATAGATAGATAGATA
>JAKEHC010000153.1 GCA_022615255.1 Candidatus Dadabacteria bacterium
GAACCCTGCACAAGGGCGATAAAACCCGGCGAGGATCTGAGGGCAGGTCGCTGGTGGTGGGAAAACGATCCACAAAAGGAATGCGGCCTGCATGTGGCACACGACAATAAGTGAGTATCTAAGCAAAAGAGGACTATGTTAATCAACTTGGGAAATTCACAGGTTGTTGTATAGGTTGTATATCTCGAGTTTAATTCTCATTCTATATGGAGAGTCCTACAACTTGATATTCGTTCCCGGTGTGTATTAGGCGCAGAACACAGTTTAGTAAAAATTGGGCAATTTTCATTAAATAAAAAAAGTGTATTGATTTTTCTTATAACTTCTGTAATATTGACAACCAATCACATAGTCTTATAAGGAGGAGATATGGCGAAACCAATGACTAAGTCCCAGATAACGGACCATTTAGCTAAAAAGGCTTCTCTTACAAAAAAGAATGCTGCTCATATACTGGATGAGCTTATGGGTCTTGCTCACAGGGAAGCTAAAAATACATTCACACTACCTGGAATAGGCAAGCTGGTGGTAGTCAACAGAAAAGCCAGAATCGGAAGAAACCCTGCTACGGGTGAGGAGATAAAGATTCCTGCAAAGAGGGTAGTTAAATTTAGGGTTGCAAAGGCTTGTAAAGACGCTGTGCTTGGAAAGAAATAATAGCTCTTCTCCACTCAATTAGCTAACTTATCTGATTGATGCAAAAAAGTTTGGTTATGCTCGCCCTTAGCGAGGGATACGTCTCCTTATGTTCAACTTGCACTTAGGCAAACCGATTTTTACTTCGAAAAGGGTATAAATCCATTAGGCAAATGTACCATTATATTACTTTAGGGTCATATCCGTTTTCTCGAAGGAGTTTTAGAATTTCCTTTTGGTGCTCATAGCCCTTTGTTTCAAGGTTTATTTCTACTAGTGCCTTGTTAATCTGAACATCCCTTGAAAACCGGTCATGATGTATCTGCACGATATTTGCTTTGACTATGCCAAGAAGGGTAGCGAGTTTAGCTAAAGAGCCAGGGATATCGGAAAGCTCTAGCTCGAGTTTCATATACCTACCACGTTTCATAAGCCCCCTTTCCATGATTTTGGCTAGCGTGTTTATATCGATATTTCCACCGCTTATTATAATAGCGGCAGTCTTCTCGGAGAAATCCTCCTTCCTTTTGAGAAGCCCGGCGAGACCTACTGCGCCAGCGCCTTCTACTACTATCTTTTTTCTCTCGGTTAAAAGAAGAAGTGTATTCTCTATTTCTGACTCATCAACAGTTAAAATATCATCTACATAGTTTTGAACTATCTTCAATGCTATAACTCCGGCTCTTTTGATGGCAATTCCATCGGCAATGGTTTCCTTAGATTTGACTTCTACGACCCTGCCTTTTTCTCTTGAGGCTAGCATAGATGGCGAAGCGTTTGACTGAACTCCTATAATTTTGATTTTTGGGTTATTTTCTTTAAGTGCAATTGAGATCCCGGAGATTAGCCCCCCTCCTCCAATAGGCACAAATACAACTTCAACATTTCGAAGCGCCTCGATCAGCTCAAGCCCTATAGTACCCTGGCCTGCAATGATCTTGGGGTCATCAAATGGGTGAATAAAAATTCCACCTGTTGACTCTTCAAGTTGCCTGGCATAATTATAAGCGTCCCCAAAGGTATTTCCATGAAGTAAAACATCTGCTCCATAGTGTTTTGTAGCAAGTATTTTATTAATAGGAGTTAGCTCAGGCATTATAATGGTTGCCTTGATACCAAGGAGTTTTGAAGCAAGTGCTACGCCCTGAGCATGATTTCCCGCCGATACTGCAACTACGTTTTTTGAGCTTCCTCTTAGTTTGTAAAGTTTATTGTAGGCACCACGGATCTTAAAAGAACCAGTTCTCTGAAGATTTTCTAGCTTAAGAAATACCTTTGCCCCTGAAACCTCGCTTAAAGAAAATGAGTATACGAGAGGTGTTTTATATACTACATCTTTTAATATTATTGAGGCTTTTTCTATGCCCTTAAGTGTAACCACGGTTAGGAGCCAGAGGTCGGGAGTCAGAATTCAGAAGTTTCTCTTCTGGCTTTTGACTTCTGACTCCTGGATTGCTCTAATATCAATTATCTTATCATAAACCCTTTGGGCGATTTCGGCTTTCGTCATAAGGGAAAATTCATCAACCTTTCCCCATTTATCTACAAAATAGACTATGTTTGTATCCTCGCCAAATCCCGATCCCGGTTTTGATACATCATTTGCCACAATTAAGTCTGCATTCTTCTTCCTAAGCTTTTCAAGCGCGTTTTCTACTACGTTTTCTACCTCTGCTGCAAACCCAACTACGACCCTGCCGTTCTTTTTCTTCCCAACCTCTGATAGAATATCTACAGTTTTCTTAAGCTCTAGCATCATTTCCCGTGAGCTCTTCTTTAACTTTCCTTGAAAGGTATGCGCAGGGGTATAGTCGCCTACTGCCGCGGCTTTTATAACAATAGTAGCCCAATCAAGATTGCTCATTACGGCTTCATACATATCTGACACACTAACAACATTAATCAGGTTTACGCCTCTAGGCGGTAAGAGACCGGCTTTGCCAGAGACCAACACTACATCTGCACCCCTCATCCAACCTTCTCTTGCAAGTGCATATCCCATTTTTCCGCTTGAAGGATTCGAAAGAAATCTCACGGAATCAACGAACTCTCTTGTTGCCCCAGCCGTAACGAGGATTTTTTCATGTCTCAGGTCTTTAGCGGAAAATGCCCTTTCAATCTCTTCTATAATCTCATTAGGATCGGGGAGTCTGCCTTTTCCTTCGTATCCACAGGCTAGGTCTCCTTCGGCTGGCTCTACTATTATAAATCGGTGTTTTCTTAATTTTTCGATATTCCCCTGTACAATTGGGTTGTTGTACATGTTTACATTCATAGCAGGGCATATCATAACAGGTGCGCGTACAGCCATAAGAACAGTCGTGAGAAGGTCGTCTGCAATCCCTGAGGCGGCTTTTCCTATTAAGTTAGCCGAAGCAGGGGCAACAACGAGCAGATCTGCGCTGTCTGCAAGGCTTATGTG
The DNA here is from genome assembly GCA_022615255.1 of Candidatus Dadabacteria bacterium. Taxonomy (GTDB): domain Bacteria; phylum Desulfobacterota_D; class UBA1144; order Nemesobacterales; family CSP1-2; genus CSP1-2. The sequence goes on from JAKEHC010000153.1 coordinate 3,059, forward strand.
ACCTATTTCCGATTCCCATTCTAGATCAAAAACTTCCATTGCAACTCGCTTTTTAGATAAGGTCTGAAAGGTTAGCGGGGAAATAAACTTTTTAGCATTATTAGTCATTATTACCTGCACAGAGGCGTTTTCGTTTATGAGTCTCCTTGTGAGCTCGCACGCTTTATAAGCTGCTATGCCGCCTGTGACACCCAATATTACGTTCTTTCCCGAAATTCTAGGCATGTCGCTTTCTTGCGCTTTATATCGCTAAAATATTATAGTGGAGATTATTAGATGAGGCAAACAGATAAGTTAGCCTCTCCCACGGACTTCTATTTCCCTTTGAACCATACTGCGGTTCAAAGAAAACCGCACTCTAAATAACCCTTTACTTCCATTTCTCGCACACTGCGCTCGAAATAATACACCATTTATAGGGAGGAGGGTAAGAGTAGAGGGGCTTTTACTTCGATAAGCTTTTTCCTTTTTCAATGATATCAAGCTTCTTTTTCCTTTCCAACTCGTTTATAGCCATTTTTACACTTGTAAGCCCTAGGGTTGTGCATTTTGGGCGGTTCATCGCTATTTCCATGCCTATTATATCTGTAATAACATTGGGGCTCATGTTCTCTACCTCCTCGATAGATTTACCAATAATAATCTCTGTGATTATAGAGGTTGCTGCCTGACTGAGCGTGCAGCCTTCGCCTTCAAATGTAATATTGCTAATGACTCCGTTATCATCTACGTTTAGGTAGATCGTTACTATATCTCC
>JAKEHC010000154.1 GCA_022615255.1 Candidatus Dadabacteria bacterium
GTACCCTCCAGTATAAAAATGGACACAAAGCCTATAAAAGGCGAATACTTAGATACATTATTGAGATCCCCTAAAACCATCTTTTCAACAAAAGATGTTGCCTTGTTATGGTCCGAAGAAAGAGGAATTATGGTTAGAAATAGATTAAAGAAATATGCCCTAGCCGGAAAATTGATTAGGGTTCATCGTGGCTTGTATGCCAAAGACAAAAATTATGACAAGTTTGAATTCGCTACCAAAATCTATACCCCTTCGTATGTCAGCTTTGAGACAGTTTTGGCTAAGGCCGGGGTTGTATTCCAGCTCTACGGCCAGATTTTTGTTGCTTCATACGTTACGAGAGAAATAATCGTAGACGACCAGACTTATTCTTATAAGAGCATCAAGTATTCGATTCTTACAGACCACTCTGGTGTAGAAGCAAAACACAATTACTACATTGCCTCTCCCGAGAGGGCCTTTTTAGATGTTATCTATTTAAGCAAAAATTACCATTTTGATAATTTATCACCCCTTAATTGGGAAAAGGTTTTTGAGATTTTACCCATCTACAAAAATAAAAGCATGGAGAAAAGAGTGAAAAAATATCACAAATCAATTAAGGAACCGAAATAGATATATGGTGCTAGATACTGCAAAACACAAAAGTATACTCATCAGAATTCTCAAGGATATTTATACCGATACCAACATCGGCCCTCTTTTGGGTTTTAAAGACGGAACAGCCGCGTATTTATTTTATAAATTAAGTAGGGTGTCTCTTGATCTCGATTTTGATCTCTTGGATAATAAGAAAGAGGGTTATGTGTTTGCAAAAATAGAGGAGATTCTAAAGGATTACGGACAAATCAAAGAACTCAGAAAGAAAAGATTTAGTCTGTTTCTTGTTCTTTCCTATGAAGATGGTGCTCCCAATATCAAGATCGAAATTAATCGCAGAGAATTCGGGTCTCGATATGAAGTGAAGTCGTATCTTGGCATTTCCATGAAGGTTATGGTTCCCGAGGATATGTTCGCTCACAAATTAGTTGCCATGTATGAACGAATGGGAAAGGCGAATCGTGATATTTTTGATGTCTGGTTTTTTCTGCAAAGGGATTGGCCTATCAACAAAGAGATTGTAGAGAAAAGAACCGCTATGCCTTTCAAGAAGTTCTTGCAGAAAGGCATTAATGTACTGGAGAAATTACCCGATCGAGGCATTCTTGCAGGCATGGGAGAGCTTCTAGATGCGAAACAAAAGGATTGGGTTAGGACCAAGCTCAGAACCGAGACAATATTCCAGCTGAAATTAAAGTTAGAAAGCGAGAAATGAGAATGAAAGATTAACCAAAAGCTGCAAGGATTAAAGGCTAAACACAGGGAGGTGAGAAGAAGTGAAAGAGTATAATTACACAATAATTCTCGAAAGGGAGGAAGATGGTAGTTATCACGCATTTTGTCCTGCTCTTCCAGGATGTCACGCCCAAGGTGATACTTATGAAGAGGCTTTAGAAAATATCAAAGATGCTATAAAGCTCTATATAGAGAGCCTGAAAGCACATAAAGAGAAAATCCCTACCGAGGAGTTTAAGAATTTGCTATGACACTAAATATTCATTAGGATATTTTCATTTCTTCTATCTCCCTCTCAAGGTCAAGCTCCGTAAAAAGCCCGATTGAATGTAGGGCGTCATTTGCCTCGTCTAAAGACTTAGAGCCTGAAACCAGCCTCGCCGGTTTTGAAATCTTTTCATAAACAACCATTGGAGAGAGATAGAACGTTATAGTTGATATAAGAGAGAGAGAAACCATCCTCGCTCCTCTGCGAATGGTGGTCTTTCCAGTCGCCCCTTTTGCGCATTCAACGGGAATTCTACTTGCCTCAGTTGAAACCCTTGAGAGAACCATCTCCAGCTCGTTAAGAATTTCTTTGGTAATTCCCCAAGCGCCTAAAAGACCGCCTTCCTTTGCAACTATGCTAAGAGACCTATCTAATTCCCAGTGTTCCAGCTCTCCATCGCTTCCATAGCCAAGAACCCCTAGAAAAGTGTTTGCCTCTTTCTGAATCTCCGAAATAGCAGAAATCATAATAGAATCAGCTAGCGGGCTTGCAAGCCCCTTCTCATCTCCAAAAGCTAGGGAATCCCCTCCCACATCAATCCCAATCAATAAATCCGCTCGTAACTCGTTCATAGCTTTTCTTAAACCATCCACTACGCCCACTACACCCTTTGTTATATCAACTAAAAGCACCTCTTTCCCGTATAACTCGGCTATTTCCGTCTCAGCAAACCTCACCCCCGTTGTGGTAACGGTATCCTTATCTGCAAACCAAACAGTGCTGTTTAACGGTTTTAAATTCTTAATTTCACTAAAAGCCCGCGGGCCTGGAACAGGGTCATAAACGAACCTCTCCCATGGAAGACCACCGAGTATGCATTCCACTCCAAACATCTCAAGTAACCTAGCCGTAGGAATCGTTCCCACAATATCGCCTCCCCCTCCTATTCCTATGAGTAATGCCTTTTTTGATTTTCTCAGAACTTCTTCCAAGGATAAATCTAACGCCATGTGGATTCTATACCCTCTTTTAAGTAAGGCTCTACTTAATCCTCACCTAGTTAAGTAAATTTTTGAAGCGTGATATTATTTATGATACTTTGAAGAATCCCTTGACCCTGAGATATAATACCATATTGATAAGACCCACATCTTCCGAGCTCAGATCATTTTTTTAATGTTAATATATAAGAGCATAAAATGATTAAGTTATACGATTACCCACAGTGCCCATTCTGCAGAAAGGTAAGAATCGTTCTTGCCGAGAAGGGTATCAAATACGAAAGAATCTTTGTTGATCTTAGAAAGAAGGAACAGAAACAAGAGGATTTCCTGAAGCTAAATCCCTACGGAAAGGTGCCCGTTATTGAGGATAATGGAACCGTGATTTATGAATCGTCCGTAATTAATGAGTACCTCGATGAGAAATACCCTACTCCACCGCTTATGCCTTCTGATGCCGGAGGTAAAGCCAAGGTTAGGATTTTAGTGGATTTCTGTGAGTCTCATTTCCATAATCCATGGTTTAACATATATAGAGAGATGACATTTAGACCTGAATCAGAGCGCAA
>JAKEHC010000155.1 GCA_022615255.1 Candidatus Dadabacteria bacterium
AATAACCTACTAAACCCGGAAAAGGCAGGCGTTTATTTAGCGGAGCTCCGCGCTCAACAGGAAAAACAAAGGGAATATTATGATACCGGTATGGGTAAAAGAAAACTCGTTTCCATAGAGGAAGCCCGCACAAATAGATTTAAGATTGATTGGGTTAATACTCACATTGACACCCCTTCTAAGCTTGGGTTACAGGTCTTTCATGACATACTACTTGAAGAGATTGTCCCTTATATAGACTGGTCGCCATTTTTTTGGGTATGGGAGCTTAAGGGGACTTACCCAAGGATTTTTGAAAATAGGGATTATGGAGCACAGGCCCGTGAGCTCTATAAGGATGCTCAAAGGCTTCTTAAGGAGATTGTCACATATAAACGCTTTCGAGCAAGTGGGGTTATTTCCCTTTGGCCTGCTAGTAGCGTCGACGATGACGTTGAAATCTATACGGATGGATCGCGTAAAGAAGTTTTAGGCACATTTCATTTTCTCCGTCAGCAGAGAGAAAAAGAAGAAAACGATTACTATTGTCTTTCTGACTTTGTTGCACCTAAGGAGTCTGGTCGTAATGACTACATCGGAGGTTTTGTAGTGACTGCTGGAAAGGGGGTTGAAGACCTTGCCAATAGCTTTAAGGCAGAGAATGACGATTATTCTTCTATAATGGTTAAGGCACTCGGCGACCGTTTTGCCGAGGCGCTTGCAGAAATGATGCATAAAAGGGCAAGGGTAATCTGGGGGTATGGGAAGGATGAAAGACTTTCATACGAAGATCTCATAAAGGAAAAATATAGAGGTATACGCCCTGCACCCGGTTATCCGGCGTGTCCTGATCACACAGAAAAGAGCCTGTTATGGAAGCTCCTAAAACCTGATCGGCATATTAGAGTCACACTTACTGAGAATTTTGCTATGAACCCTCCACCCTCCGTTTCCGGTTGGTATTTTGCCCATCCGAAGGCGAGGTATTTCCATCTTGGTCAGATAGACAGGGACCAGGTTGAAGACTATGCCAGACGTAAGAAGATGCCAGTTGAATCAGTCGAGAAATGGCTTCAGCCCAATTTGGGCTATGAATAGGGTAGGCAACACTGGGTAAATTAAAGAATTGGTTTAATCCCCGATTCAGTTTGGGAGAAGGTTAGTCGTACCAAGATGGTGCTCCTACAAAGGTGTGATGGGCGGAGTCTCACTTTGTTGGTATTATTCGGTAAATTAATCCACCCTTATCATCTGAGACATAAAGACTTCCATCGGGTCCTACTATAACATCTACCGGCCTTCCCCAAGCCCCTCGTCCCCTTAGCCATCCTGTGGCAAAGTCTTCTATCTTATAAGGTTTACCGTCTCTTATCTTTATTCGGACTACTTTGTAGCCGGTTGGGAATAAGCGATTCCATGAGCCATGAAAGGCTACGAATAAATCTCCTCTATATTCTTCGGAAAAAGTTTTCCGGTATAGAATGTTAATCCGAGTGGGGCGGAATGAGCCTGCATTTCGAATACAGGTGGGATAGTTTTTTTACAAAAATTAGTATTGTCAAATTCTGGATCAGGAACTCTATCTCCATAACAATAGGGCCAGCCATAGTGGTTATCAAATTTGACGATATTTATCTCCTCGGGTGGCAGGTTATCTCCAAGCCAATCCCTTCCATTATCAGTAGCCCACATCTCTTTTGTTTCCGGATGCCAGGTAATGCCCACAGAGTTTCTTAACCCTTTTGCAAATATTTCTCCTTCACTGCCATCTGGATTAAACTGAAGGACTGCTGCACGCCTGTCGTCTTTTTCTTCACATAGATTGCAAGAAGAACCAATAGAAACGTACATCTTTCCATCAGGACCAAAACTAACTGTCCTGGTAAAGTGACCACGAGTAGGGAGATTTGGAACAATGACCTCCTTCTTACTAGGCGCTGAATCAAAACCTTCGTACTTAAAACGAACAATCTGGTTGGTTTCACCTATATAGAGATAATCTTTGTAAAAGGCTATACCATGCGGGTGATTCAAACCTTTAACAAAGGTAATTGCGGTATCGGCTTTTCCATCTTTATTCTTGTCTGAGAGTGCTAGAACTGTTCCTTTATCTATAATCGTTACAAATAGCACACCATCCGGACTAAAAGCCATGAGTCTTGGGCTTCCGAGCTTTGAGGCAAATTCTTCTATTTTAAATCCGTTAGGGAGTTGTATTTCATCAACTGACGAAGAAACCTCCTGATAGTAAAAAAATAAGAATGAAAACAGCATGGTGGTTATTAACATATTAATTCGCATAGCCTTAATTATAATCACTTAGTAATATTGCAAACAAATGAAGACTGGAACCCTTTATCTCGATTTCCTTTTCACGGATTTACCGAGCGCGACCAGGAACATAACGCTCTTTCCATTGGCATGTGGGGAGAAAAACCGAATCACATCGTCATCAAAAAATGTCAGGCCGCTGGCGCCAAGTCCTTGACTATAAGCTCCGAGGTAGAGCCTTCCCCCTATTATACCTGCCTCAAGCTCGGCAGCTCTGTAGCCGCGGTTTCCAAATTTTTCAAGCACACGGTTTAAATCGGTTAAGAGGAAAACGTCTATACTGGCATCGGCTGGTATATCCTGGCCTAGCCCCAGATGGCCTGCTTCATCTCTAAAATCGCCCTCTTTTAGGAGCTCCAGGGCATTAATGTCACGATGATAACAATATGCTCCCTTTGGTATTCCTTCAACATCGTTGGCAATGAGGTAGATGTCGTTGAGGGTCGAACCCTTTGGAGGAAGGAAATCAGCAGGAACCTGGCGTGCAGAATAGTATAGGGTGTTGGAGAGTTCTTTAAATGTAATTGGGGTACGGGCAAATTGGCGCGTAGACCCACGTTTTAAAATTGTTTCTTCTATTGTCTTTGAGATTTGACCATTATTTTTATCGGCTTGGACCTCGAGTGTAAAGAGCCTGCCAGTGCATTCAGGCTGTCTAGATTCAAAGGCTCCCATCCTCCATTCTCTTACCTCTTCTTCACTCGTCAGTGAGGAAGCAAGATGCATTGATCTTATGAGCGGATAGTCAATCTCGCTCCTGGATGGCGGCATGGTTTCATAGTTTATTGACTCAATTTCATCCGATTCTGCTTTAACGGGTTCCTTGGTATTTCCAAGAGGAACTAGGCAGACGGAAACCTCACGGTTCGTGTCAAGCCCGAGTAGGTTATTGATTGCTGAATCGAGAAATCCTGTAACGATTGCTGCTGGAATATTATATGCAGAAGCGGCGGCAAGGAGATTAGCTAAGATTGTGCCTGAATCCCAAAATGTATGCCTGTATGCTCGTGACTGGTATTTCCAAGAATTTCGCCAGAATGTGCTTGTTGTAATAATTGTAATTGGTGCAGTGGCAATTGTCGGTTCTTGGCCTGTGGCATTTATTATAGCGCCTCTATAATCCCCTTTACGGAGCACCCTTAATGAAAAATCATGGGGACCAAAATGATAAACACCGGCGTCAAGTCCCTCGATATGTTTTGTTACAAGGTATAAATCAATATGATAAAGCGCCCCTGTACATGCGGCGGCACGAAAATAGATTTCACCTCCGGGATAGTTAGCCTTCTTTGTAATGCCAGCAGATAGGTAAAGCAAGCGTGCAAGTGTTTTTAAATCAGGCAGGCACTCGACGTCTTTAGTTGCGCTTTCCGAGATGGCTGTTAGGGTTAGAACGTTTGAAGGAGGTGAATCGGGCGGAATCTTAATTGGCTCAAGCGTTTCATAGATTTTAAAAGGAATAGGCTGATTCGACCAATCTAGATAGTGTGGAGGCATTCCTGGGTGTTTGGTTTTATTATGGTATTTCCAGGTTTCTTCTATAGTGCGGTTTGTCATTTTACTTATAATTAGATCGAATGATCTGTATGTACTTTATATAGAGACAGTGATCATCTTGAACTAATATATGATAACCGTGTGAAATTTTCAATTTTTCACAAAACTACTTTAGGGGAATAAGCTAAAAACTATATTTGATTAAATGTGTTCGACAGAGATTGCAATAAATTTTGTTAAGGTGTGCTATTTTTTTGTATATACATCAACGCGAATATCAGAGTCTTCAAATTTCTGGGTTGATAAATGGTATAGACCAGCTTTTAGCAAAATTGAATCAATAAACGCCAAGTCATATTTTGCCTGACCGGTAACTGAAGTTACAACGACTACACCATCAAAGATACTCTTATTAAGCGTACTAGGTAAAAAATCTGCAAACTCCGACTCGCCCCGGGAATAGCTGGCATTTGGCGGATGACCAAAATAAAGGGTACGCGTTGTGTCAGACAGTTCAGAGCGGTTAAGCACAGGCAGTATTAAATCTAAGAGCCAAGTCGGTGCGTTATAACGAGCAAGAGCGGCGCGGATTTTCCGTTCTTCTTCTATCTGTGCCAATGAGCCAGCTTGAGGAGCGGACAAGAGATGTTCTTTAGTTATCAGATACCAATCCAGTGCAGTGGGATTGGGATATAATTTATCCATCATGCCTATTATCAGGGTATTTCCTGTCCCCCTGACTGTCTTAGCAAGATATGAGTTAATGACATCGTTACCTGAATCGATTTTTGGAGTGTTCAATGAAGCTAAGAAAACAGCGATTGCATATATCACAAAAGCTCCTGTTATCAAACGAGGAAGCCAGAAGTTGAGGATTTTATCAGGCTGACTGAACCGGTCCCATAATTCGGCGATAACATAACCGGTTAAAAGGAAAAGAGGGGGCATAATAGGACATATGTGCCTGTCAACTTTTGTCTGATGTAGTTCAGCCAGAAGAAATTGGATAAAGACAAAAATAAGTAATAATCTGATTTTTTTATCATGCCTGAATTTCAACGCTGTAAGTGTAGAAAAGATGAGAAGAGAAAAAATCCAGATCGAACCGGATAAACGAAGTATGGCTCGTGGGTAGTATAAAAGCCCTTCAATGCTGAAAGGCTCTGAAACCCCAACAGGATGGTTCACTAAGGCTTGCCATGTAATAATCAGTTTGGGTGGGTATGCATACCAGACTGCAAAAATGATTAAAATGGGGAGAGCGGTATAGAAATTATGGGGTGTAAAGAGGTAGCGCAAACTGAATCTGACATCAATGAGTTGGGTGATAACGAGGCTTATCATGAGTAAGATGCCGTAATTCATTTTAACTAAATAAGTGAATGCAATAGCAATGCCAAGAAAAATATATTTCCGTGGTGAACTATTATCACTAATTAACTTGAAGTAAATGAGAAAGGTAATGGTTATAGATAGCAGACCAGAAACCTCGATCATAGCTCGACCGGCTAAAGCAACGAGCCCTGAGGAGGTGAGAAATAAGATTGAAGCGATGATTCCTGATAGCTCACCTCGATCTTTTCGCATCTGAGTAGAAGCAAAGTAGAGTGCGATCGATGTCATGATAAAAGAGATGAGGCTAGTGACGCGAGCGACTATGATACTGGAGCCGGCTATGGAAAAAGCGATTCCTGTATACCAGGAATAAAGAGGCGGCAAGAAGGTCTGCCTATACGTGTCATATAGAAAACCGAGCCAATCGCAGTTCTTTAAATCGTGTGCTATGAGCGATCCTCTAAGGGCATGAAAGGCTTCTTCAAAATTAAATGGGCTAGCTGGAGCCGGAAGAATAATGAATCTGTAAATTAAAGAGCCAAATATGAGTGAAAATAGGATTAAAAGAGCAGAGATAAGCAGTTTTTTCATACCAGTTTTGACATTTGTTATTAATATGAGTTTAGTGGAATGCTGATATCAAACAATATCATATCTGGCTATAAATTTTTTTGTCACCAGAATTGGCAAAGGCTTTAAGAACAATGCAAGAAATATACCATTGTTAGGGTCTTTAACATATCAAGAGCTGCTGTTTATTTTTTATAGATGTCAATACGCATATCCAAGTTACCAAATTTTTGGGTGGATGAATGGTGAAACCCTGCTTTTTCTAAACTTGGTTGGATAAAAGTTAGTGGGAAGCGGGCGGTATTAGTAGGTGAAGTTACGACCACTATTCGATCAAAAGGGTTTTTGATGAATGTATCCTGCAAAAAAGAATCAAAGTTAGCTTGACTTCGGGAATATCCGGTATTAGGCGGGAACCCGAGGTATAGAGAACGATTTGTGCCAGGTCGTTCAGAGCGGGTAAACACAGGTAGCATTAAATCAATGAGCCAGGCTGGCGCGTGGCGGATCAGGGTGGAAGCGGTCCTTCGCTCTTTTTCAATCTGTATAAACGAGCTGGCTTGTGTGGGTGCAATGAGTTGTTCTTTAGTTATCAGGTACCAATCAAGATTAGGAGGATTAGGATGATTAATATCCCTTGTGCCTATTATCAGCGATGTCCCTTGTGCGCGGGCTTCTTTAGCAATGACACTTGGTATGACTTCATCGTCGAAATTAGGGGGTGGAGTATGCAATGAAGTTGTGAAAATGGTGATAGCATACAGGAGCGATGCTCCTGTTAACAAACGGGGTAGCCAGAACCGGATAATTTTTTCACTCTCACGATAATGGTTCCACAATTCTGCGACAACAAAGCCTGTCAAAAGGAAAAGAGCTGGCATAATTGGAAGTATATGCCGTTCTGTCTTGGTATGATGTAGTTGACCGATTAGAAGTTGGGTAATTACAATAACGAGCAAGAGTCTTACCTTTATATCATGCCTAAATTTAAACGCTGCAAATAATGAAAAGATGAGAAGAAGAAAAAGCCAGGTAGAACCAGATAAAGTAAGAATGGCTTGAGGATAAAATAATAGTCCTTTTATGCTATATGGTTCTATGAATCCGGAAGGCTGGTTTACTAAGGCATTCCAGGTGATAATGAGTTTGGGAGGGTAGGCGAACCAAACCATAAAAATGATAAACATAGGAAGAGCAGTATAGAAATTATAGGGTGTAAGAAGGTTGCGTAAATGGAATCTAGCTTCAATGAGTTGAATGATAATGAATGTTAAAATGAGTAGGATACCATAATTCGTTTTAACAAAGTAGGTGAAAGTAATCCCTAGTCCTAGAATAATATATTTGCGAGGCGGGGAACCATTATTGATTAATTTGAAATAAATGAGGAACGTAAGAATAATAGCAAGGAGTCCCGGAATTTCGAGCATGGATTTGGCGGCTAAAGGAACGAGACCTGGGGAAGTTAGAAATAGGGTTGAAGCAACTATACCCGCTATTTCTCGCTTTTGCTGGCGCATTTGGTTAGCCGTTAGGTAAAGTAAAACTGCTGCAATGATATAGGCTATAAGACTGACGGTTCTTGCCGTGACGGTGCCCGTACCTGCGATTAGGAAGGCGATACCGGTGAACCAGGAATGAAGAGGAGGCCAGTAGACCTGCCTATAAGTGTCATAAAGAAAACTGAGCCAATCATGCTGCTTGAGATCATAAGCAATGACCAATCCTCTAATTGAGTGCTCAGCTTCATCCCATCCAAAAGAACCAGATTGAAGAAGGATAAATTTATAAATTAACCAACTGCATATGAGTGAAGCAATGATTATAATGGAAGGAAAAACCAGTTTTTTCATAATCTAGTATGTTGTTTTGTAAAAATCAGGCTATTTGGTTATATAAATACTTAAACAATGTAACAACATAAAAGAATTTGTCAGATAAAAATTTTATAGCCAAGCTTTATTAAAAGTCTATCTTATAAATCGCTAAGTAAGCTGCTAGTGCACCTAGTATCGGTATTAAAAACCATAGAACAGGTATCAGATTTGGCATTCTTTTTATGGGAATAATAATTAGTGCAAGTATCAACCAAATAGCGAGCTTAAGCCAAGCCCAAAGAGGCCAATTATTTACACTCATGTAACCAATTCGAGCTAACAAGCCGAAACCGGCAACGAGAATGATAAGAATTGCTATGCCATGAGTTATAGCTGCAAGCTTCTTGCCCTTTACTGATTTATTCATTGAAAGGATCAAATATGCTCCTAATGAAAGAAGCAACAACATTATGCCAAGGATGTGTATTACTGTGTAGGCTTCATATGAAACCATATTCCCTCCATAGAATAATATACTTTACTAATTTTAATTAGTATTATAATGCTATTTGGTTAAATATTATCATGAGAGAATGGGATTAAAAGGATGATGGCAATCTTAACAGGAGCGACGGGTTTTATAGGGAAAAACCTAGCTGCCAGCTTGGCAGGTAGGGGTTATAAAATAAGGTGTTTGGTTAGAAATACAAGCAAGGTTGATACCCTCAGTAATTTAGGTGGCGAATTATATTATGGCGATCTATCAGACATAAAAGAACTTACGGAAGCCACTAGGGGCGGGGATGTAGTATATCACCTAGCAGCTATAGTATCGGATTGGGGATCAAAAGAGGAACTTTATAAGGTCAATGTAGAAGGGACGAGGAATCTATTAAAGGCGTCGTTAGAGAATGGTGTTAAGCGGTTCGTATATTTAAGCACCTCAAGTGTTATATGGGAATACGATTTCTGGAAGATAAAAGACCTTCATGACATTGATGAAAGTCATCCATACCCGAATAGTTTTAAAGACCTATACAGCGAGACTAAGGCAGAAGGAGAAAGGCTTGCAACTAAATATTTCAATAAGACAGGGTTACAAACGGTAGTTTTAAGGTCTTCTGCTGTGTGGGGTCCTGGTGATACTGTAATCCTTCCAAGAATAGTGAGGGCGGCAAAAAAAGGGATTCTTGTATTTATACGAAAGGGAGTTAAATGGGTTTCGCCGACTTACATCGAGAATCTTGTTGATGCACTGATACTGGCAGGCGAGAAGGATAACGTTGCCGGGAATATATATTTTATTAACGATGGCATAAGGCTAGACCACAGATATTTTGTATCGTTACTTTTAAAAAAGGCCGGCATAGAATGGTCATCCGGATACTCTGTTCCTTATTCTTTAGCCTATGGGATGGCATCAGTGATGGAGCTAGGGTATAAGTTAGTGGGATCTAAAAAGCCTCCGATTTTAACTAGATTTGCAGTTGCCACCATTTCAGGGAGTAGGACTTACAGCATTGAGAAGGCGAAGAGGGAGCTTGGATACCATCCAAGAATAAAACTAGAGGAAGGACTCACGCGTGTTGAAGAATGGGCTAGGAGTGTAGGTGGGGTAGAGGGTCTTTTAGGAAGATAAAGAAATATCTTTCGATGCTATATCACTGGTCAATATTCTATTAAATACACTGGAAAACGCGTTAATGACGCTTGATTGTACTTCCATAATATCTATATCCTCCATGTTACCTCTCAGTTTTTTAATAGATGTCATTTTTGCACCCGGAATTCCGCATGGAATTATCATATCAAAGTAGGATAGATCCGTATTCACGTTAAGCGCGAATCCGTGATAGGTAACCCACTTTTTTATTCCAACTCCGATTGACGCGATTTTTTCTTGATTTACCCAGACTCCAGTAAGACCTTTGATTTTTTGCGCCTTAATATGAAAATCGGAGAGCGCACAAATAATCATTTCTTCTATGTTTCTGAGAAACTGATTAATGTCACGATCAAATTTATTTAAATCTACAATTGGGTATCCAACCAGTTGTCCGGGACCATGATAAGTTACATCTCCGCCCCTGCTAGTCGTCTCAAAGTTTATACCCCTTTTTTTTATTTCTTCTATGTTTAAAAGGAGATGTTTTGTTTTACCACTGCTTCCCATAGTAAATGTTGGAGGGTGTTGAAGAAGTAATAAAACATCCTCAATTTCTCCTTTCATTCTCTTTTCAAGAAATGAGAGCTGAAGGTTTAGTGCATTTTGATAATTGACTATTCCTAATCTATATACCTTAAATCCATCCATCTTTTTAAATTTCAATTTTTAGTCAAGTGTAATGACGAAAAATGCAAGCAGTGCTCAGGCATTTTCTATAATTTACACAATGATAAATGAACATTTCCTCTATTAAAAGACAAAAATTAAAAAATTAAGAAAAAAATTACATTCCCATTTATTATTGAGTTTTTATTGTAATAGCATCTAATTATTTGTGGATAGAAGATGATTGCAGTATCTGCAAATCGGGCCTAGAACAATTCATTGGAATTGTGATTAAGTTCAATACATGGTATTTTCAACTTACAAAAACTAAGTGTGGAATTTATTAATAAAATTACCGATGCACCATGAGTACATATATCGAGGCTAACTTTTCACATATCTTTTAATCAAGGTGTTAATAAGAACGGTAAAGCTAAAACTATAAGCTCATTGACCTAAGTTAGCTCTACATTGTATATTTTTTTTATTTTTCATTACAATTGAGCTAAGTATAGAGTATTCTATATATGTGCTAATGGGCTATAGGCTTTACTAATACCTTTTGGGGAGGAGTAACATGGACAGTGTAGTAGACAAAGAAATTAAGAATAATGAGCTTTCCAAACTCGAAGCCATAGAGACTCAGGAGTGGCTCGATTCCTTAGACCATATACTACAGAAGGGTGGGCCTAAACGAGTTAGATTTCTTCTCAGTCAACTCCAAATCCATGCTCAGGAAGCCGGAGTGAAATTACCATTCACCGCCAATACGCCTTACATCAATACCATCCCTGCCGAAGAACAACCTCCCTTTCCGGGGAGCCGAGAGATTGAGCGGCGAATCAAGAGTATCATTCGCTGGAATGCAATGGCTATGGTAGTGCGAGCGAATCGTTTAGAGGACGGAATTGGTGGGCATATTTCAACTTATGCTTCACTTGCGACACTATATGAAATTGGCTTAAATTACTTTTTCCGGGCGAAGACAGAAGAACACGAAGGCGATATTGTCTATTTTCAGGGTCATGCCTCTCCGGGAAACTATGCGCGTGCTTTCTTAGAAGGTCGGCTGTCTGTAGAGCAGTTGGCTAACTTTCGGAATGAACTTCAGCCTGGAGGAGGACTCCCGTCTTACCCACATCCATGGCTTATGCCTAACTTCTGGGAATTCCCCACCGTATCAATGGGACTTAGTCCTATTATGGCGATATATCAGGCAAGGTTTAACCGTTATCTTGAGGATCGCGGGCTTAAGAAACCCTCTGACGCTAAGGTCTGGGCCTTCATAGGAGATGGAGAAACAGATGAGCCGGAAGCACTTGGGGCTATAACACTGGCATCAAGAGAAAAGCTGGATAATTTGATTTTTGTCATTAATTGCAATCTGCAGAGACTTGATGGGCCAGTTCGAGGGAATGGAAAAATTATACAGGAACTTGAGGCCATTTTCCGTGGCGCTGGATGGAATGTCATCAAGGTCATATGGGGGAGCGACTGGGACCCACTTCTTGCAAAGGATCACGATGGCATTCTTGTCAAAGTAATGGAGGAAAATGTTGACGGACAATATCAGAAGTACATTGTCGAAACTGGTAAGTATATACGTGAACGTTTCTTTGGTGTGGACCCGAGATTACTTGAGATGGTGAAACACCTGTCAGACGAGCAACTCCAAAAGTTAAATCGTGGCGGACACGATCCAGAAAAGGTTTATGCGGCTTATAAAGCAGCGGTTGAGCACAAAGGATCGCCAACTGTGATACTTGCCAAAACAATCAAAGGCTATGGGCTTGGTGAAAGTGGCGAAGGCAAAAACATTACACATCAGCAGAAAAAGTTAAACGAAGAAGAGTTGCGTGAATTTCGCAGTCGATTCGGTATCCCTATTTCAGATGAAGACGTTGCCAAAGCTCCCTTTTATAAACCTTATGATGACAGTCCAGAAATGAAATATCTCCACGCACGCCGACGAGAACTAGGGGGCTATATCCCCAATCGTGCAGTTAAATGCGAACCTCTCAAGATGCCATCCAATGAACTGTTTGAGGAGTTCTATAATGGTTCTGATGGTCGGGAAGTATCAACTACTATGGCCTTCGTACGGTTATTAGCCAAGTTACTTCGAGACAAGGAAATTGGGAAACTGATTGTACCTATTGTCCCGGATGAAGCACGAACTTTTGGCATGGAAGTTTTGTTTCGGCGGTTTGGTATTTATTCTCACGTTGGTCAGCTCTATGAGCCTGTTGATGCAGAAACCCTGCTCTACTATAAGGAAGCTAAAGACGGGCAGATATTAGAGGAGGGAATCACAGAAGCTGGTTCGATGTCTTCATTTATCGCTGCTGCAACTGCTTATGCTACTCATGGGATAAATAGCATTCCTTTTTTTATTTTTTACTCTATGTTCGGATTGCAAAGAATAGGCGATCTTGTATGGGCGGCCGGTGATATGCGCTGTCATGGCTTTTTGGTTGGTGGTACTTCGGGTCGCACGACGTTGGCTGGCGAAGGACTTCAGCATCAGGATGGAAATAGCCATCTTTTAGCATATCCAGTGCCAAATCTTAGAGCTTACGATCCAGCGTTTGCATATGAAATAGCAGTTATCGTTCAGGAGGGCATTCGCCGCATGTACGAAGAACAGCAGGATATCTTTTACTATTTGACGGTTACAAATGAACCCTATGTGCAGCCGACAATGCCTGATGGTGTAAAGGAAGGGATTCTAAAAGGGATGTACAAGCTCAAGGCTTCGGATAATAAGAATGCAAAACTTCATGCGAATCTTTTCGGCAGTGGCGCTATCCTAAATGAGGCACTGAAAGCCCAGAAAATGTTAGAAGAGAAATACGATATCGCTGCAGATGTATGGAGCGTAACAAGTTACAAGGAGCTTTATCGTGAAGGACATGAGGCAGAGCGTTGGAATTTGCTTCACCCCTCCGAGCTACCTAAAGTCCCATACGTCACCAAATGCCTTCATGATGCGGATGGTGTGTTTGTAGCTGCCTCCGACTATGTTAAAGCGCTTCCTGATTCAATCTCTCGATGGTTTCCTAAGCCCCTTGTATCGCTAGGGACGGATGGCTTTGGCAGGAGTGACAGTCGGCGAGCGTTGCGTGACTTTTTTGAGGTTGATTCAAGATTCATCACTCTCGCTACACTGTCTGCTCTGGTAAGGGAGAAGGAAATCAAAACCGAGGTTGTCGAGCAAGCAATCAAAGAACTCGAAATCAACCCACAGAAGGCAAACCCTATTATTTCATAATTCGAGGAAACAATGGTAACGGAATTCAGACTCCCCGAACTTGGTGAAAATATTGAATCAGGTGATGTAGTGAAAATCTTGGTATCGGTGGGCGACACCATTACCAAAGACCAAACAGTCATGGAAATTGAAACAGAGAAGGCAAATATTGAAGTGCCTTCTCCCGTAAGCGGATCTGTCAAGGAAATCTTTGTAAAGGAGGGTGAAAAGATCAAAATAGGACAACTGCTTCTGACTATTGATGAAGGTGCTGAGGTAGAAGAGAAAAAAGATGAAGTTAAGAAGCAAGACAAAGTTGAAGCTAGAAAAGAAGAAGAGATAGACGAAAGGAAGAAGGAAAAGAAAGCAGAGAAAAAAGAAGTTAAAGCCGAAGTTCACGAGCAGGAAGAGGTAAAAGCTAGAGAAGAGGAGAAAGTGGAAGCTAGACTGGAAGCAAAGGAAGAAAAAAAGGAATACAAGACTGTCCCAAAAAAGGAGGGTGAAGTCGTTGAGTTTAGTCGTCCGGTTAAGGTTGCAACCGACTCTAAGTCCTCTCCGGAGTTAGCCCCAGCCGCACCCTCAGTTCGTAGGCTGGCGCGCGAGCTTGGGGTTGATATAAATCAAGTCGCAGGTTCCGGTTCAGGGGGACGGATTTCCGAAGAGGATATAAAAAATTATGCTCGCATGCTCCTCACTGACACAGTAGGTACAAGATCCGTTGGTCAAATCGAGTTCGCTCCGCTACCGGACTTTACTCGATGGGGAGAGGTAGAGCGGAAGCCCATGACTAACGTACGCCGTAAAACAGCTGAACATTTAAGCATTGCATGGACAGCTCCTCATGTAACTCAACACGATAAGGCTGATATTACAGATTTGGAAAAGCTAAGAAAGCAACTTGGAAAGAGAGCAGAAGAAGCTGGGGGTAAACTGACTGTAACGGCTATGATTCTCAGAGTGGTTGCTTCTGCGTTGAAGGTGTTTCCCCAAATTAATACAAGCGTAGATATGGCCAACAACGAAATCATCTACAAGAAGTATTACCACATCGGCGTGGCGGTGGATACTGATCGAGGACTGTTGGTTCCGGTTATCAGGGACGTGGATAAAAAGAATATTTTTGAGTTGTCTGTCGAGCTTAGTCAGGTATCAGAAAAAGCGCGAAACAAAAAGCTCACCCTTGATGAGATGCAAGGTGGCACGTTCACTATCACTAATCTGGGAGGAATCGGAGGCACATACTTTACACCCATCTTGAATTTCCCAGAAGTCGCCATTTTGGGTATTTCTCGCACTAGCTACGAATCCATTTTCACCAACGGTCAATTTGAGCCACGTTCGATGCTACCCCTTTCTCTGTCATACGATCATCGTGTAATTGACGGTGCTAATGCCATTCGCTTTCTACGCTGGATAATCGAAACGCTCGAGCAACCATTTCGGCTTATTGTTTAGGCATGAAAACATTATTTTAGCCACGTATTATCAGATACTAACAAAAGTGAAAAAGTCGTTAGCTGCTAGACTTTAGTCATTTGATAGAAAACATAAACGAATCTGGAGTAAGGTAATGAATGAAAAAATGACATCCACGAATTTAGCAGTAATTGGAGGTGGGCCGGGAGGATACGCTGCAGCTTTTTTAGCGGCTGATATAGGATTACAAGTTACTTTAATTGATTCTGAGCTTAATCCGGGAGGTGTCTGTCTTTATAGAGGGTGCATTCCATCAAAGGCATTACTTCACATTGCCAAGGTTATTACAGAAGCAGATCATGCGGCTAATTGGGGGATTGAATTTTCTGAACCAACGATTGATCTTGATAAGCTTAGAGAATGGAAGGATGGCGTGGTTAGAAAATTGACCGGTGGGTTAGGCCAACTCTCCAAACAACGCAAAGTCAGTTACATCAAGGGACGAGCGAGTCTAATCAATCCTCAAGTACTTAAAATCCGCAATCAAAAAGGAGAAGAGTTCCTCAGATTTAATCATGCCATACTCGCTACTGGTTCCCGACCTGCTACAATTCCTGGTTTCTCACTTGAAAGTCCTAACATCCTTGACTCTACAAGTGCGCTTGATCTGCCCGACATTCCTAGAAGCATGCTAGTGATTGGAGGAGGATACATTGGACTTGAGCTTGGAACGGTTTATGCGGCGCTTGGAACAAGAGTTTCTGTTGTAGAAATGACTTCCGGTTTAATGCCTGGAGTGGATAGAGATCTTGTTACCATTTTATCAAAACGCTTAGAAAAGGTTTTTGATTCTATCATTCTCGATACGGAGGTTGTTGGTATGAAGGAAGAGAAAAGAGGAATCGCTGTTAAGTTTGAAGGAAAACAGGTAAAAGAGGGTGTATTTGATAAGGTTCTAGTTTCCGTAGGCAGGAAACCTAATTCCAATAATATGGGGTTGGAAAATACAAAGATAGAAATTGATTCGCATGGTTTTATAAAGGTGGATGCACAGCGTAGAACGATGGAACAAGGAATTTTTGCAATTGGAGACGTGGCTGGCGACCCTCTACTAGCCCACAAGGCTACACACGAGGGTCTAGTTGCCGTAGAGGTAATTTCCGGCCGCAATGTTGCTTTTGAACCTAAGGCAATTCCAGCAGTGATCTTCACCGATCCAGAGATTGCCTGGTGCGGCCTTACTGAAAGCCAGGCAAAAAAGGAAAATCGTCCAGTTAAGGTTTCACGTTTTCCATGGATGGCTTCCGGCAGAGCTGCGACACTTGATCGGACTGATGGTGTGACCAAGCTTATTATAGATCCTGATACTGAACGAATATTGGGTGTAGGAATTGTAGGTACAGGAGCTGGAGA
This sequence comes from Candidatus Dadabacteria bacterium, assembly GCA_022615255.1. Taxonomy (GTDB): domain Bacteria; phylum Desulfobacterota_D; class UBA1144; order Nemesobacterales; family CSP1-2; genus CSP1-2. The sequence goes on from JAKEHC010000155.1 coordinate 15,881, forward strand.
GCTAATCTCGGAAGGCGTGCTTGCTTTAGAAATGGGAGCTACGGCTTCTGACCTTAAACTTTGTATTCATCCACATCCGACCCTTTCAGAAACCGTTATGGAATCGGCAGAGCTATTCTTTGGTCAAAGCACTCACCTATACCGCTCTAAAAAGATTTGAATACACTGGATAACTATAAAAGAGTTAGATCGAAATATTGGATCAACTAGAAGGCAAAAGGTGTATAAGGAGAAAGACCTTATCCGTTTGACTTTATTTATCTTAGTGC
>JAKEHC010000156.1 GCA_022615255.1 Candidatus Dadabacteria bacterium
AAACGTGAGATTGATAGACTAATACAAGAAACTTTTGATAAGAAATCGGAGAAAAGCGCCGGAGTAACCTACGGTAACATTCTTAAATGATCTAATACGCAGAGAATTTTGAGTGCGGCACAAATAAATATGGCATATGGAAAAACCTATACCCTGTCGCTACTGAGCTTAAAGCATTGGGCAGTGATAGGTTTAATAAAAAATCGGAATTGCAGGTATGGAGTCCGAAAACTCGCTGTATAAGATGGGCAAATCGTGTAATAACATTAAATGGGAGATAAACCTAATATATAATAGAATGTCTTCAATCGTTCACAGTAACAAATACAAATTTTATAGACGGTTCCAGATTCTTAAGGTTTATTGCATAGACCCTAGCTACTTCCCTTGTGTTAAACCTTCCTATTCTAACCCTATACAATGCCCCCTTTCCCGAAACGCCAGCCGTTTTTATGAATGCCGGGTATCCTTTCGACTTTAGATTATTAACGATCTGTTTTGCCTCTTCTTCCTTTTGAAACGCCCCGACTTGAACTGTATATCTCCCCTCCGGCTGAGGAGTGCGCAGAGTAGCCGTTTCCTTCTTTTTAATTACCTCTTTTTTAGGCTCCAGTTTTGCTTGTTTCTTAATTGGCGTAGGAATCGGGGAGCTTTTCGCTTGAGCCTGTTCTGTCTCTAACACCGGTTTCTTTTCCATAGGTAGTAGAGGAGTAGGTGATGGCTTGAGAGACGTTGATTCACTGATCTTGGAATCATCCTCTGTAGTTTCAACCGGCTCTTCATCAGGCTCATCTGGAGTTGTTTCAATACCTATTTTTTCCTCAACCGTTTCACTCCCCTCAGTTGAATGAGTGGGTGAGTCGTTTTTCAATTCCTTATCTTTTTCTGTCTTGGTCTCTTCCTCAAACTCTTTAATCTCCTGACCAGGGGTTTTTGGAGTAACCTCTTCACTAATTATAAGTGTTTCGGGGCTTCCAAGTCCCTTTCCCACAATCACACCCAAGCTAAACGTAAAAATAAACAAAATAACAAATCCGAGAAAAAAATATACAATCTGCCAATTGCTAGGTTTATTCTTACTAGCTACCATTTTTCACATCCTCTCCGGTGTAGAAATCCCAAGAAGCTTAAGCCCATTTCTGATAACTGTCCTAATAGAGTTAACAAAATAAAGACGGGCTACACTGAGCTCCGGGGCATCGCTAATAATCCTGCTTTTATTGTAATAAACATGAAAATCCGAAGCAATATCCTGCAAATAAAATGCTAGCTTGTGAGGAGAAAGGGAAACGGCGCAATCCCTTACTAATTCCGGAAAGGTCAGCAGTTTTTTTATAATATCAATCTCTTCAGGAAGATTCAGGAGATTTAAAAATTCTTTTGAAGGTGATAATTCTCTTTCTTTTGCCTTCTCAAACACGCTTCCAATTCTTGCGTATGCGTATTGAATGTAGTACACGGGGTTTTCGCTTGACTCCCTCTTTGCCAAATCAAGGTCGAAGTCCAGATGGCTCTCAGAACTTCGCATCAATAGAAAAAAACGCATCACATCACGTCCTACCTCTTGCATAACCTCGCGCATTGTCAAATAACTGCCTGCCCTTTTTGACATAGATACCTCCTGCCTATCCTTTATAAGCCTGACAAATTGGATTAAAACCACCTCTAAAGAGAAATCATTAAGCTTAAGCGCTCTAAGCGCCGCCAAAAGACGCGAAATGTGACCATAATGATCTGCTCCCCAGACATCTATAAGCCTTTTAAAGCCCCTCTGGATTTTATCGTAATGATAAGCGATGTCAGAAAAAAAATATGTAGGACTCCCGTCCTTCCTTATAAGCACCCAATCCTGGGGTTCTCCAAAATTAGAAGCTTTAAACCAAAGCGCCACATCTTTTTCTTCAAGCGCATCCTCTTGCATTAATTCCTTTCTTATTGCCCCCATTCTATTTCCATCTTTAAGTTCGGGACGTATCTTATGAAGCTCATTTTGCTCGCTATACCAATAGTCAAAGATTACGCCAAAATCATTTAAGTCCTTCTTTATTTCTTGAAGCAGTCTCTCCTTAGCATGCTCCTTGCAGTATTCCATGGCTTCTTGCTCGGAAACCCCCTCTGAAATTAGCTTTCCTCCTTTTTTCTCTCTTATCTCTTTAGCAATATCGGTTATATACTCACCGAAATATCCGTCCTCCGGAAGTTCTTTCTTGATTCCAAATAGCTCCTCGTATCTTCTATAAACAGAGACGCCAAGCAGTTCCATCTGTCTTCCAGTATCATTAACATAGAATTCTCTTCTAACATCAAAACCTACGGCATTGAGAATATTGGAGATCGCATCACCAACAGCCGCATTTCTTGCATGCCCCATATGAAGGTATCCAGTAGGATTTGCGCTTACAAATTCTACTAGCACTCTTTCCCCCATGCCGAGGTTAGATTTTCCATAGTTTTCCCCTAGCCTTTCTATTTCCGTTAGTCTGCTTGTAACTGCTTTTTCATTTATAAAAAAATTTATAAAACCCGGCCCAGCTATATCTATCTTTTTAAATAGATTCTTTCCCTCAAGGGATATGTTATTTATAATAAGCTCTGCGACTTCACGCGGCTTTTTACTTAGCTCATTAGCAAGGATGATAGCTATATTAGTTGAGAAATCTCCAAATTCCTTTCTCTTTGGAATTGTTATCTCGATCTCTCGAGACGTAGGTGCGAGATCGTTTCTGCTTCTTAGGATATCTACTGACTCGGCTATTACTTTTTGAACCTCGTCTTTCATTTAGTCTAACAAATTACATAATAATTTATTGCCTAACAACCTATGGGTTAAAGATTACTGATTAAGTTTTATTGTAGACACTAATGCTCCCTGAGGAGCTCCGCGGACAGATGCGTAACGTCATTTAGAACATTTACATTAAAATGCCCGTTCCTAAATAGTATGACATTCTTTGAGGCGGCTTTAAGCTTAAAACTCCTGAACTCCTCAAGTCCTATCCCTTTGAATCTACAAAGGAGGGTGATTATCGTTAGGTTGTGACTTACGGCAACAACGGTTTGATCCTGATGTTTTATATATATTCTCTCAACAGCTCTCCAAGCCCTGTCTTGAAGCTCTTTTAGCGATTCCCCTCCTGGAAGTTTTACAGCCTCTGGATTACCTACCCAGTTGGTTAGAAGTGACGCATATCTTTCCCTTATCTCAACAAATGTAAGCCCTTCAAGGTCACCCTGATTCATCTCCCTTAAATCAGGATCAACTTCAACCCCAAGTTTATGGTAATTGGCAATCGCCTTTGCTGTATCGAGTGCCCTTATTAGATCACTTGAGTAGACGGCAGAAATAGATTTATCCTTGAGTGACTTAGCCAGCTCGTTTATCTGCTCCCTGCCATTTTTGTTAAGCTCTACGTCGGAAAATCCTTGACATCTACCCACTCTATTCCATTCGGTCTCCCCATGACGCACAAGAATAAGGTCCATGTTTCGATTTTCCCTTTTAATAATATTATCTAAAGACAAAAAGATAACAAGCAGCGACTCTTTTTAGTTTGAATTTTATTCTTAATCGGGTCATTAAGAATCGTTGGTAAATGTTATTTCCAACCCTTCGCTTTTTGCCTCTTCAAGAAGCTCTGAGGGTGGTGGGGTTAAAGGTGAAGCCTTATGAATAGCCTTGGCACAGAAATCATCAAATGCAGGATTTCCCGAAGATATATCCACCTTAACATCGGAGACCCGACCCTTTTCATCCAGTTTAAAGATTATCACCGTCTTGAGCGATCCATCAATAGGAATATTCTCAGGAATCGCCCACTTGCTTCTTATTTCCTCCCGTACCCTCCTCACAAATAGCTCAGCGACTACACCGGTAGAAGCAGCACTTGATCCACCAGTTGAATAACCAGGACCTTTCTGAACCTCGTTTCCTTCTCCTGAAGAACCGGCACTGGCAACCTTTTTGTCTTGAAGTTCTTTGATAATCTTTTTCTTCTGAATATCACCGATCACCCTATTCTTAACATTTTCAAATGCCTCCTTTTTGTTCTCCACAGTTTTTTTGGGCTTAGTCTTAGGAGACTCAGTCGGCTCAGGCTTTTTGGCTATTTCTTTTTTTTCTTCTTTTTCCTTTTTCTTTTCTTTTAATACTATCTTTTCCTCCTTAGGTTCTTCTTTCGGGGGCTCCTCCTTTTTTAACTCAACTTTTTTCTGTTCTTTTTCCTGGGGTTCCTTTTGCTCGGGTTTTGAAACCTCTATTTTCTCTTCCGGCTTTTTTTCTTGAACCCTTGGCTGGGCGTCTTCCTCCCTTTCAGGCTCCTGGGTTTTTATTTCTTCCTTTATTGCGGCTTGTTCCCCACCCTGCTCCCCTAATTCGGAGATAGAAACAAGCGTCCCTTCTATAGATTCAGGTTCCCCTGAGTACATAGGTGTTCCAAATCCCCAGAGGATAGCTATTAACACTATAACCATATGCAGGGTAAGCGATAGGACTATACCCAAAAACCAAGTAACCCCTGAGATCCCATCATTAGAGGAATTCATTTTTTCTTTCTATCTGGAATTGTTATTAAACGAAAGCGGCTCTGTGACAAGCCCCAGCTGTTTCACACCCGCTTTCTTAATCTCTGCCATTACCTCCATCACATCCCCGTAGGATACGTTAGTATCTGCTCTAAGAAACACATCTCCATCCTCTATTCTCTTTCCTTGATTTACTATAAGCCTTCTAATCTCAACCCTGAGCGAGTTTAGGGTGTATTTTTCCTTTTCTATAAATATTTCTCCCTTGTCATTGATTGTTACAACAATCTTTTTTTCCCTCTCTGCGGCTGGCATAGGCTTTGACTCAACCTTTGGCAGATTTACGTCAACACCTTGATAAAGAATCGGCGCTGTAACCATAAAAATAACTAGGAGCACAAGCATAACGTCAACGAAAGGAGTCACATTGATCTCCGAAAGCACCGTGTTTCCTTCATTGTTATTCTTCACACCCATGTGTTATTACCCCTAAATCTTTGCTAGGTGTCTCTCTACTATATTCAGGAACTCCGCCGAAAAGTTATCCATTTCGATAGAAATTCTTCTTACCCTATTTACAAAATAATTATAAGCAACAACCGCCGGAATCGCTGCCGCAAGACCGACAGCCGTGGCGATCAGAGCCTCTGCAATCCCGGGTGCTACAGCCTGAAGCGTCGGCACACCCTCACGGCTAGCAAGTCCTATGAAAGAAGTCATTATCCCCCAGACTGTTCCAAAGAGACCGATAAATGGCGCTGTGCTTCCGGTAGTAGCGAGAAAGATAAGCGAGCCCTCAAGCCTTGATACCTCGGAAGACATCGTTTTTTTCATTGCCCTTTCTACAAGCTCCAAAACCCCAAGCTCAGCCGCAACAGCCTCAGGGTTGGTTTTTGATTCAGGATTGTTACCCGGTTCATTTGTCCTTGATCTTCTGATTCTTAGAAGCTCCGTGTACCCAGCCCTAAAAAGCTCTGCGATCGAACCCCCGATATGCCTGGTAGAGGAATAGAGATTGCCTAGGTTATTGCTATTTTGATAGGAATCTAAAAACCTCTCCGATTCCTTCACCGCTTTTCTAATTACGAAGAGTTTTGAGAATATAATCACCCAAGAAATCAATGACATAAAGAAAAGTAATACAAGAACAACCTTGACTACTGGTCCGGCTGTACTGATAAGGTTTATAACCCTAACCTCATTTATATCTCCACTCCCTGCAATCTGTAAAACAAAAAATGTCCAGTTTAACATTTTTTCTTAACCCTTCTTCATTATAAAGTTAGAATTTCTCTTAAATAAGTATTAACTACCTTTACAATCCTTAAACGACATTCAAGATGGATATTCATAAATTTTCCATATATATGCTTTAAAATCAAATGAATGTTTTCACAACATAGCTTCTTTCCTTCCATCTAACCCCTTTTCCGCTCATGACCTTATATGCTGAAGTAAGCATGATTCCGATAAAAATAGTTATGCTTAGAGGATAGAAGATGGCATAGTAAGCCGGAATATCATATGTTCTAGTGTTTTCCCAGGCAATGTAAACGTTCAGAAACATAAGCCAAGAACTCTCTAACAGAATAACCAAATGAACCAAACCCTCAGTCGAGGAAAAAACTATACCGGATTTTAGAAAGAGAAAAATCGGTAAATACCCCAATAGAGAAAGTATGAATAAAGACCGTATAAGAAGCATCCAATTTTTCTCAATACCTAGAAATAAATTTTTTGTCCAACCCTCCCATATCTCATGCAAGCTCTCATACATCCTTGTTTTTATGAGACACATTCCGCCTGCCACTCGAAGCAGATAACCGCTTCCTTTTACAAGCTTTGCCAGGGCTACATCCTCAACTATTTTATCCCTTATTGACTCATGCCCGCCAACCGCCTCGTATACATCCCTACGGATAAGAATAAATTGACCTATAGCAAAGGCTTCTTCTAGGTCAGGATCATTAACCCTATCGTTTGGAAACGCCCTAAAGATTGAAGCGAAGATAATCGGTTGAGTTACCCGCTCCCAGAAGGTACTTAGCTCCTGAAACGGAAAGAGCGAGAGCATATCTGCTTTATACCTCCTTGCATAAAAAAGGGCAGACCTAAGCGTGTAAGGAGCTGAATACGTATCAGCATCAATGAAAAGAATCCACTTCCCTTTGGCTATCCTAGCACCCTGTGAGAGCGCATGTGTCTTACCTACCCACCCTTTGGGCATGGGAGAACCCCTTAGAGCCCTAAGATTTGGATATCTGTTTGAAAGATCATTCAATATGGAAGGCGTATTGTCAGTTGACATATCATCTACAGCAATAACCTCATAGCTTGAATAGCCTTGGTTCATCAGGCTGTCTATACAGCGCTCGACATTCTTTTCCTCGTTTCTCATAGGAACTATGACTGATATAAGATCGGTTTCATCGAATTCTGAAGCTACTATTTCAATCTCTTCGATTTTTTTTATTCCATTCACGCTTTTAAATAAAAACAGAGTAAGAAAAATGGTAAGAGCTGTTACAAGCAATAGCTCGATCACTTACACCCTCGGCTTAAATATGTAAACAAAGGCAAATCGTATTTTGTTTCACTAAACATGGCATAAATATACCTGTAACTAAAATTCTTTTGTTGTAGAATAGACCTAAGAAGCGATTTAGAACTATTAACCTGAGCCCAGCTAATATGAAATTATCACTAATAAATCCCTATTTGCTTCAAACTGAGTAATGCAACTATTAGGAAAGCCGATATTAGCATGTTAATAGAAAAATTATGTTATAAAATCTTACTTTTCATACTAGGAGAAATAAAATGGGAAAAAATCTAGAAGGGTGTGTAGCAATCGTCACAGGGGCATCTAGCGGGATCGGACGGGAAACAGCACTTTTATTAGCTAAAAAGGGCGTGAAAGTGGCACTTGTCTCAAGAAGAGAGGATAGGCTTAAAGATGTTTCAAGGGAGATAAACGAATTAGGGGCCTCAGCCCTAATTATGCCTATGGATGTATCTGATCAAAGTCAGGTCGAACGCATGGTAGAAAGGATAGTAGAGCAGTTTGGACGAGTTGATATACTAGTAAATAACGCTGGCTTCGGTCAGTTCGCCTCAATTGAAGAAACCTCTACAGGTGATTTGCATGAGATTTTTGGAGTAAATTTTATGGGAACCTTCTACGCAATCAAAGCTGTCCTCCCCCACATGAGAAAGCAGGGAAACGGGCACATAATAAATATCTCCTCTGTCGCGGGCAAGCGAGGCTTTCCATTTACGGGTGCATACTGTGCCACTAAGTTCGCTATGAATGCGATTTCAGAAGCCCTGAGAATCGAGCTTTCAGGCACGAAGATCAAAGTAAGCCTGGTTTATCCCGTCACGACTAAGACCGAGTTTTTTGACGTGCTTAAAAATAAAACCGAACAAAGGTTTCAGCCGCCAGAAATGTTTAGTCAGTCCGCTTATCAAGTTGCCCGTGCAATTGTAAAATGCGCTGAGAATCCGAGCCCTGAGGTTCTTCCATTTCCACTTGCTAGGTTTCTAATCGTGATAAATGCCATTGCACCAGGGGTACTAGACTATATCCTGAGAAGGTATTATAAATCAAAGATAAAATGATAAATCACTAATTTAAGACATTGTTTGCTTTTGCCTGAAATGACGGGAAGTAGAAAGCCGCCAAGTCGCTCTTATAGGAATAGTAGCAATTACATAAGATTTGAAGTTTAATATACATCTGTTTAGAAGGTCATTTAAAACTCCTTTTGAGGTGATATATGAAGCTAGCAATCTTTGGGATTTTGATTATTACCCTCTTTTTCCACGTAGCACAATCCTTAGCTGAAAAGGATACTCCAGGGTATGTTATAGAAGAGAGCTACTATAAAGTAGACCCTGAGAGTGAAGATAAATTTATTGAGCTTTTTAAAAAGAAAATCTTCCCTTTTTGGAAAGAGATAGAAAAACTTGGCTTGATTGAAGGTGAAATAAGAATGTACACTCAGAGGGTTCACACGCTTGAACCCTCTTGGAGCTATAAGACGGTTGTCAGGTTTAAAAACTACAGCGCAATAGATAAGTGGCTTGAAAAGAGAGAAGAAATCTTGAATAAACTCTTTCCTGGAGAAGGAGGATATAATAACCTCAGAAAAAGGGTTATGAGTATCACTAAAGAGCACTGGGATGAGCTGATAAAAGAAATCCCTTTAAAGCAGTAAGAACCACTTCGCTTGAGGGATCGAGAATTATGAATCCATTAGTAATTTAAAAGATTAAACCTGCTTAACTCCAAAAAAGGAGGGAAGGGATGAAAATCAAAGATGATGTTCACGTTGCACTCCCCTGGCATATGATGGAGCAATATTTTGACGTTGCATACTCGACTGGACTTAATCTGGAATTTGGGCTAAGCAGTGGGATATTAGATAATGTTCAACCTAAAGAATTTGAGAGAATTGGAGACCTGATGAAAAGCAAAGGTTTAAGTTGCACCCTTCACGCCCCCTTCCTAGACCTTTCGTCAGGTGCGCTTGATTTAAAGATTCTTGAAGTAACCAGATTTCGATATCAACAGACAATGGATGCAGCCGAGATTCTAAGACCTAGTTGTGTAGTTTTTCATACGGGATTTAGCTCACACCACTATCTCACTTACTCAGAATACTGGCTTCGAGAATCTCTCGAAACCTGGAAAGAGGTTTTAGATTCTGCCGAAAAACTGGAGCTACAAGTAGCAATTGAAAATGTCTTTGATACCGATCCATCAACGTTGAAGAGGATTATTTCCTCAATCCCACATCCACTTCTAGGTGTTTGCCTCGATGCAGGCCATATAAACGTCTTTTCTGAAGTGGCCATAGAGGAATGGTTCAACGAACTCGGAGATAAGGTCTTTGAGACACATCTTCACGACAACAACGGGAAATACGATGAACACATTGGGATCGGAATGGGCAACTTCGATTTCCAAACATTCTTTAAGCTTCTTTGGAGTAATGGAACTAAGCCAGTCCTCACAATCGAGGGGAGCACACAGGAAGCCGTTCAGGAAAGTATAGGCTACCTTATGAGCTTGGAGACAGAGTGATTAGATTAATACTTGAATTAGAGACAAAGCCATAAATTCGTATATCTGAATACTTTTTACTAAATAAAGGATAGGGCGCTATCTTACTTTATGAGATTATGTTATAAGGCATAGTAGGAAACCCTTGGTGAAAAAAGTCTAATTAGCAACAAAAAAGAGGCTATTTCCAGCATG
>JAKEHC010000157.1 GCA_022615255.1 Candidatus Dadabacteria bacterium
AGAACAGTCAGGAATAAAAACAGGGCAAGACGCTTTGGTTTTCCTCTTTGAATTGACGTAACGCCAAGCGCCATGGTCAAACTGCTCAGGATTAATACCACTGTATTTATCGCGCCAAGAGGTTTGTTAAGCTCAAGGTGTTGTTCTGCAAACATCTCAGGATACTTTGCACGAAAAATCGTGTATGCTACAAATAGACCGCCAAAAAGCAAAAGCTCCGTGGCTATAAAGAGCCACATCCCAAACTTTAATGATTGATACTCAACTACCGGGTCTACATGATGATGACCATGAATGTGTTCTATCTTTTCTGCTCCTTCCATAATCCCTCCTATGCGCTCTTTTTCCCGTATCCATATGTCCAGTCGGTTACATTAGGTATCTCCTCGAAGTTCTCATGAGGAGGAGGCGAAGGCACTTGCCACTCTAAAGAGAGAGAATTGTAAGGGTTTTGTGGGGCTTTTTCCCCGTTGAAGAGTCCACGAATTAAGTTGATAGCCATCACAAACATACCGATACCCAGAATCCATGAACCAATAGTTGAAAGTTCATTAAGCGAATGGAACTGTGGCGGGTAGTCAGCGTACCTTCTTGGCATTCCTTGTGTTCCCAGAATGAACTGAGGAAAGAAGGTAACGTTAAAGCCTATAAACACAAATGCCCAGGCAATCTTTGCGACCTTTTCATTAAACATCTTTCCTGTCATCTTGGGATACCAGAAGTGGAGCGCCGCCAAGAAACCCATAACTGTTCCGCCAATCATAACATAGTGCATATGCGCAACGACAAAGTAGGTATCGTGAAGATGCACATCAACTGCAAGGGCGCCAAGGAAAACACCTGTAAGCCCTCCGATGGTGAAAAGAAAGATAAACGAAAGTGCATAAAGCATCGGGGATTTAAGGTCTATAGAGCCTTTATAAAGCGTTGCCGTCCAGTTAAAAACCTTTATAGCCGTTGGAATGGCAACAAGGAAGGTTAAAAAAGAGAAGATGGTAGCCGCCATATCCGACATGCCGCTTACAAACATATGGTGCGCCCAGACTAAAAAACTTATAAGCGCTATAGCTAGACTCGAATAAGCGATGGCTTTATACCCGAAGATCGGTTTTCTGGCGAAAACAGGTATAACTTCAGAAATCACTCCCATTGCTGGAATAATCATTATATAAACTGCCGGATGGGAGTAGAACCAGAAGAAGTGCTGAAATAAAACAGGGTCTCCACCCTTTGCAGGGTCAAAAAAACCAATGCCAAAGGCTCTCTCTGCAACCAGAAGTAGAAGGGTAATACCAATAACAGGCGTAGCAAGAAGCTGAAGTATAGCCGTTGCATAGGATGCCCATATAAAAAGAGGAAGGCGATGCCATGTCATACCGGGGGCTCTCAGCTTGTGTATGGTTACAATAAAATTAAGCCCGGTAAGTATCGAAGAAAAACCTAGAACGAATATTCCAAGGGTAAGGAGAATAACATCGGTTCCGCTCTTAATGCTGTAAGGGGTGTAGAAGGTCCAGCCGGTATCAGCTGGCTTGGAGAGAGAAACGAGAACGATAATGGCACCTATAACGTATAGGTAGTAACTTCCAAGATTAAGACGAGGAAATGCGACATCCCTTGCACCTATCATAAGCGGAATAAGAAAATTACCGAAGCTTGCAGCTAATCCGGGAACTATAAAAAGAAAAACCATCACCGCTCCATGAAATGTAAAGAGAACGTTGTATGTATGTGGATCCACTATGGTTTTTCCAGGCGTTAAAAGCTCAAGCCTAAAAAGAAGGGCAGAGATACCTGCCAAAATGAAGAATGTAGAAATGGATAAAAGATACATGATGCTTATCCGCTTATGATCGGTTGAAGTAAGCCAAGAAAGTAAGCCTCTCTCCTCCAGATACGGAATTGATATAGTCTCAGCTATAGTGTGGTTCGCCATAAGAAAATACCTCCACTTATGTAAATCAGTTACCCTATTTCAAAGTTTTTATATAGGCAATTATTCCCGAAATCTCATCATCACTGAGAACACCTTTAAATGACGGCATTGTCGGTGTATATCCCTTTACCAGTTGTGCTTGAGGCTCTAAGATAGATTCCCTTATATAATTTTCATTCACAGTGACCTTTGTGCCATCTTGCAAATCTACATCGTGTCCATATAATCCCTTCCATGTAGGACCTACCAGTGTGCTTCCATCTATGCTATGGCAGGCATTACATCCCCTCTCGGTATAAAGTTTTTTCCCAAGCTCTGCAGGTGGTAAACTTGATACAGCCTTTTCTTCTTCACCCTTTTCCCATTTTTCATATTCTTGAGGACTCATAACGATTACTTTGCCAAGCATCGCTGAATGACCAGTACCGCAATACTCGGCACAGAAGAGTTCATACGTGCCAGCTTTTGTAGGTGTAAACCAAAGATCAGTGTACATTCCTCCAACTAGGTCTTGCTTAACACGAAAAGCCGGGACATAGAAACTATGAAGAACATCGTCAGATTTCATGACGAGCTTTATAGGTCTTCCTTCCGGAACATATAGTTCGTTTAGTGTCGTTTTACCGGTATTATATGCAAACAGCCAGAGCCATTGCTTTCCTGTTACCGTTATCTCAAGAGAATCTTGGGGTGGTGTCCTCATATCTTTGTATACAACGAAACCATATGCAAAAATCACTATAAGCAGGAACGATGGTATTATCGTCCATATTGTTTCAAGTACATGACTGCCCGTTATATAAGGTGTTTCTTCGTTTTCCTGTCTTCTTCTATACCTGATTGCGAAATATACAAGAACAAAGGAAATAATAATAAAAAATACGAGTGAAACGACTGTAATGAACCATAAAACCGCATCCACCTTGCTAGCAAGATTCGATGCCACTTCAGGAACCCAATTCATTTCTGCTTGTTAATCCTCCATCACTATTAGAACTTTTTCTTCTTTTCCCTTTTCCAGAAATATGCCAAGAATCCAGCCAATGATAAAAGAGTTATTACCCCTCCTACTTTAACTACGTTAAGGGCTTGAAGGGCGTATCTCTTTCCTACAGGATCAAACTCATAGCAATAAAGCAATACCTTGTTTAGCATATCAGAGGAGCCTATCTTGCCGCCCGACGCTTCAAGGAGAGAAAGCCTAAGATCCGTTGGTTCGTATTGTACTCCATAAAGATAACGTGAGATCTTCCCCTGAGTCGTAAGGACAGCCAATACGGATGAATGGGCAAATTCCTCCCCATCCTTTTTATAATTAAACCCTAATGCTTCAGTTAATTTGCTTATATTTTCTCCATCCCCAGTAAGAAAATGCCAATCCAAGTCGGCAGATTGATGTTTTTCCAATGACTTATGATAAGTACCCGCTTTAGCCTTCGCTAAGCCAGGTGTCTCATCAGGGTTAAAGCTAACGCTCACTATTTTAAAATCCTTACCCAAGGTTAAAGAATTAAGATTGTTAACGACATCCACAACCCCGTTTAAGATAAAGGTACACAATCTAGGGCATTCGTAATAAACAGGGGTTAATATTACGGGTTTCTCGTCCTGAAAAAAATCCCTGAGTTTAATGGTATTCGCATCTTCATCTTTAAATGTAAGGTCTAGCGGTACGTAGTCTCCAAGCCTCTCTTTTACCCCAATCTCTTTAACATCCCCAGTATTCGAAATGGCATGGGCATATGAAAGGCTAATTATAAGAATAAAGATACTAATACTAGTTGTTATGGACCCGAAGGCGAATAATTGCTTAAACATCAAAGATAGAGAAGTAGCCTCCCTTTTAACTTCTTTTTTATTGTTAACACAAACCTCAAACGCGTAATCCACCATACTCTCACAAAATTCTCCATCATTTATAGTTTTATTTGATATTTATGGAGACTAAAACGAATTAAATAATCCGCAACTCTATATGTGGTTAATCAATTCTAACCAATTTAACTGAAAAATTTCTTAATTTTTAGTTTAACGGGTTCCTACGTTCTGTCAAGAAGGTGGGGCTGTCATTAAGATTTCTTCCTCTGACATTCCTTACATATGCCGTTTAATTGTACTGTATAACCCAAGACTTTATAGTTATCTAGAGACTTCTCAGGAACTGTCAGATTAGAAAGTGAATCATCATAAAAATCCGCTACCTTTTTACACACAACACAGACTAGATGATGATGTGGATTTAAATTAGCGTCATAACGAGCAGCGTCATGCAGTATATTTGCTACTGATATGATTCCCAACTTCTCAAATGTTTCTAAGGTCCTGTAAATAGTTGTAAGAGAAATGTTAGGATAGTATTTTTTAATCTTCTTATATATAAGCTCCGCGCTAGGATGCTCACCGGTGCTTGAAAGCTCCCTATATATAGCAATCCTCTGGGGAGTCACCTTAATACCCAGCTCCCTGCATTGCATAATAAAATTCTGAACGCGATGTTCAACTACATTTTCGCCTACTTTCAAAGCTTAATAACCTCTCTATGGTTAGCTACATACTACCTCAATAACATTAAATATCCAATCCGAATTTTAACGAAAGATCGAACTTTTTCAATAAGTGACAACTTTAAAATATCAAAAAGATGATTATTATTCACTAAACCTAATGTATACTATAAGCTCATGTTTCGTGAAAACATAGCAGATAACGTGGAGTAATTATATGCCAAAGAACATAATCGCAGGCTGTATTATTTATGGAAGATTTTTTCTTTTTTCCTTAATAATAGCGACTCTTATCTCAGAAGGAGTGATAATAGCTGAACAGAATTCCACTACCGGATCTAAAGCGTTAAACGCTAGCTCAAAGATAAGCCAGTTAATAATGAAAAAAATTAACAAAATGGAGTCATTGGGAATAACCAGGGAAAACGCAAAAAGCGCAAACTCCGAGTCAATTTCAGACCCAGTCGTAAGGGTAGACAATTCAGGCAATATAGAGGCTTATATCTATATGAATAATATGAATCAGGACAACATCTATAAGCTTGAATCAATGCACGTAAAGATTGAGATTACTAACGCAAAATTTAAAATAATTCAGGCTTGGATTCCATTGGATAAGGTGGAGGAGGTAGCGGGTCTGGATTTTGTAAAAAAGATTACACCACCAAGCTACGGCAAGGTAAGGACAGGAACGGTTAATTCCGAAGGCGATGTAGTAATCGGGTCAGATGATGTGCGCAATATACTCGATCTTGACGGCGCAGGGACAAGAGTGGGTGTAATATCAGACGGCATTAGCAGCAGAGCGTTTTCACAGGATACTGGAAACCTTCCCGATAATATAATAATCGGCAGCCCGGGAAACGGAGATGAAGGAACCGCTTTACTTGAAATAGTACATGACATAGCCCCCGGGGCAGAGCTTGCATTTTCGGAAGGGTTTACTAACAGCATACAGTTTATTAATTCTATTGATTTTTTAGTTAATAATGCGAATGTGGATATTATCGTAGACGACATTGGCTTTTTAGCCGAGCCTTATTTTCAGGATGGGATGGTTGCCAATGCGGTAAAGGATGCCATTGAGCAGGGGGTCGTTTACGTTTCTGCCGCTGGAAACAACGCCGACGAGCATTACCAGGCTGATTATGTTGATTCAATCCCGGGAGATGATATAGATGGCAATAACCCTCATGACTTTGGGGTTGTAGACGGTGAGCAAAGTGATATTACGATGCCCGTGCTGGTAGGCGGCACATCGTTTGCCCCGAATAACTTCATTACAGTCATTCTTCAGTGGAATGACCCCTTTGACGGCTCTTCGAACGACTACGATCTCTTTCTATTTGATGACGAAGGAAATTTGCTAGATAGCAGCGAGGGCTTTCAAACAGGGTCACAAGACCCAATTGAGGTTGTAACTTTTGTAAATACTAGCACTAACCTGAGGAGGGTAAATATTCTAATAAACCGTGTAAGCGGCTCCTTTAAAACCCTAGAGATGAATTTCAATGGAAGAATAATCGTAGAAGACTATAATATACCATCCGATGGGGTATTTGGACATGCCGCTCTAGAAGACGTTATCGCCGTAGGCGCCGTCCCTGCCACAACTGATGAGTTCTGCTCAAATGCTTCCGGTCCTAATGAGGTAGAAGAATTTAGCTCTCAGGGACCTAGTACAATATTCTTTACCCCCGGAGGTCTAAGCACCTTTGAACAAAGACCAAAACCAGACGTTGTTGCGCCCGACGGAATTCACATAAGCGGAGCCGGAGGGTTTGGAATACCTGATGGAAAGGGAGGGTTCTTTTTCTGTGGCACATCAGCATCTGCTCCTCATGTAGCCGGTGTCGCCGCTCTTATATTAAGTAAGAACGCAAGCCTAACACCAATCCAGGTTGGAGATGCTATTAAAACCACTGCCGACAGTATACAACCAAACCTGGTTGCAACCCTAGACGAGCAAAATTTGGTAGAAGCATTAGCATTTAGCAACATATCAGGCTTTGGAAGAGTTGATGCATTTCAAGCAGTCCAATCTGTGTCTGCAGGTCCGACTCCCACTCCAACGCCGACGCCAACCCCAACTCCTACTCCAACCAATTCAGGTGGCGATGGAAACAGTAGTGGAGGATGCTCTATCAGCGAAAAAGCCAACGCCAGTCAGGGATTGGCTAATCTTCTAGTTTTTCTTCTTCCAATACTGTTAATGAGCCTCAAGAAGATTAAGCCAAGAGCCTGTTTAAGAACAAAGCCAGAAAAAACATATTAGGTGGAGGGAGAGGGATTGCTAGCATCTTTAATTATCAGATTCCTTGTAGAGACGACCCGGCGGGTCGTCTCTACAAGGATCCCATTATATTGTCAATTGTATGTTAGATGCAGCCCTTTTTATCTTCGAGTCTCTCGAACAATGAACCGGATATCAATTACCGAGATTCATAACGCATATGTTAACTAAAATACACAAAGGCGCAGAAAAAGATTAAGATGTAATACTCAACATAATCCAAATAATAGACTTAAACATTAAGAGAGAATCGGGTGAAGAAAACTGGAAACATTCAAAATTGGAACGAGGGAGACAAGAAAGAAATAACTGAGAAAGAGCTTAAAGCTCTTTATGAAAATGGGCTATATGACTCTTACGATAAGACTTATATAATCAACGGTTTTAAATGGAAGGTCGTTTCCAAGGTCGTGAACCCTGATTCTAGGGTTACTTATACATTAGAGTGTGTGGGCATCGATGAGGGTTAATAATTAATAGTAGGACAGGCTTATAACCTGCCCTCGTTCACCCTACTAGTCAAAAAATCTCTCAAGCGGTACCGCTGACCAGAGGGCATATGGCTCAGGTGGAGGAGATGGCACTGGAAAATTAGGAAGTGTTAAATTGCTTGCCGGATCAGGTATATTGGGAGGAATCATGGGGTCTGGCAGCCCTGGCATATCAGGATCATGAGCATCCCTTGTAAATGCTACAACCCATCCGTCGTTATCTCTCAATAGACCGTTTTTAAACCAGCCTACATGAGTAAGCTCATTACTGTAAACAGCACCCTCAGGAAAAGCTGCCCATCCCACAATATTGTTCTCTATATCCAATATACGCCCATCGTAAACCAATCTCATTCTCGGAACGCCGTGTTCGTCATATAGCCATGTGGACATTGTAAATGCCTCCTACTATAGTAGTCATTATCCTTTTATGGACAATATAAATATAGATCGTGTCTATATATATTCCTATTTTACATGAATAGATCTCTTTTTAGCCAGAAGATAGGGGGTGATCAATTTGATTTACAACGTATAAATATTGTTTTTATGTTAAGTTAAATAAAGGAGTATCATTAAAGTAAATCATCTATGCTTGCGTAAAGCATGGGTGAATTTTAGTAAGGAGGTTATCATTATGCCTTTATATCTTGTTCAGCACACTCACACTACGGAGACTTGTCCAACCAAAAACCCTGAAATGGTTAGGCAGCTTTCAAGCCATGTTACACAGTCCAACGCCAATAAGTACGGAGTGAAGATCTTAGCCGATTGGGTATATGAGCCCGAGCACACTGTAATCCTAGTTCTAGAAGCAGATAGTCCGGAAAAGGCGACAAACTTCGTGTTACCTTTTCTTAACATAGGGTCCATCACAATAAGGGCTGGGGCAACGTGCGAAGAGGTTGCAAAACACTGCCTTGGCGGGTGAGTAAATCAACACCTTATGGTGTGAAGCCTACAAGAATGTAATTAGCTGCTCCCGATTAACTTGATTCCATTTTCTGTCAATTGAATAGCATCAGTATAAATGAGCCGCTCGGACTAGAATAGAACCCGTTAGGGATTTTTATTTGCCATTTAATTTTAGGACAAGCCAGTAAGCTGAGATTTCATCCCTGAAAAAGTCGCAAACTGTCGCTCATTTATCCCCAATAAATATCAAGAAAACTTGAAAACGAAAAGTCGTCTGAGTAAGGTAATTCTGTCCTCATGAAAAGCATTATGGATTATGTGAAAAAAAATAAGGTATTTGGTGTAATCCGAGCCGAGGATACAGAAAATGCTTTCAGACTTGCAGAGGCTTGTATTGAGGGGGGTCTTAAATTGGTTGAGATAACATTTACCTTTCCTGGAGCTCAATTGGTCATTCAGGAGCTAAGCAAAAGAAGCGATATTATCGTGGGAGCAGGAACTATTCTTAGCATAGATATGGCAAAAACTGCGGCCGCCTCAGGCGCAAGATTTATAATCTCTCCACACACCGATAAAGAAATCATATCTTATGCTAGATCTAACGAGCTTCTAATAGCATCCGGAGCGCTTACATCTTCGGAAATATTGAATGCCTGGAATTTAGGAGTTGACTTAGTCAAAATCTTCCCCGTGAAAGCCGTGGGAGGGGCATCATATATAAAAGCGATAAAAGAAACCCTTCCCTTCATTGAAATCATGACGACCGGCGGTGTAACGATTGATAACTTTACCGAGTTCCTTAAAGCAGGAGCCGCGGCAGTCGGTCTTTCAAGCAGTTTGATGGTAAGTGGTAGCTTAACCGATTCCAAAATCATATCTCAAAGAGCAAAAATGGTCATACAAAAGCTAAGCGAATTGGAGGAGAAATAATGAAGGTTCTTTTTATTTCACCAGAGATGGAACCACTAGCCAAAGTGGGAGGGCTTGCAGACGTTGTTGGTGCTCTTCCGAAAGAGCTTCAAAACCTTGGATGTGACGTAAGGGTAATAATACCGCTTTACAACCAGGTAAAAGAGAATCTACAATCCCTTAAACTAAAAGCAAAAAATCTAAGGAAAGAAATAATAGTTTGTCTCGATTGGCTCCCCTTTAAAGGTGATGTAATGGAGGCTACTCTAAACGGACTTACCCTTTATTTGCTTAAGAATGATAATTTTTTTAACCGTGAGCAAATCTACAGCACTCCTAAAGGGGATTATCAAGATAATGACCTGAGATTTGCATTTCTCTCTCTTGGCGCCCTTGAGATAGCAAAAGCACTTGATTTTAAACCGGATATTATCCACTGTCATGATTGGCAGACGGCATTAATTCCTATTTCTCTTAAGTGGAGGAGGCACGTAAAAGACGACCCGTTCTTTTCAGGTTCTAAAATCGTTTTTACGATTCATAATATCTCCTATCAGGGATTATTTCCAAGGGAGATGTTAGAGAAACTTGGACTCCCTTTATATCTATTTACACCACAGGGCATTGAGTTCTATGGAAAGGCAAGCCTTCTAAAAGGCGGCATAATTTATTCAGACACTGTCACCACTGTGAGTCCGAACTACGCTCAGGAGATAAAAACACCCGAGTATGGAAATGGCTTAGACGGTGTTCTTCGATTGATTTCACAAGACTCAAATAAGCTAGTAGGGATTTTAAATGGGGTTGACTATGAAGCATGGAATCCAAAAACAGATAACTCTCTTTACCTTAACTACGGAAATGGCGATGTTAATGGCAAATTAAAAAATAAGATTGAACTCCAGAAAGAGCTTGGGCTTAACACCGAAGAAGAAAAGCCACTTCTTGGAATGGTATCAAGACTTACAGAACAAAAGGGCATAGACCTAGTTGTTGAAACCCTCCCGCAGATTTCTGACCTTGGGTTTCAGCTAGCAATTCTCGGCTCAGGCGAGGAAAAGTATGTTAGAATGCTCGATATTGCGAAGCAGAGATATAAAGGAAACTTATCAGTGGTTTTTGGCTTTCACGACGAGTTTGCAAGGCGGATCTACGCGGGTTCCGATATGTTCCTTATGCCCTCGCGTTTTGAGCCATGCGGGCTTGGACAGATGATCGCCCTGAGATATGGAAGCATTCCTGTCGTCAGAGGAACGGGTGGACTTTTGGATTCTATTAGGGACTACTCTTTTGACAGGAAAAACGGAAACGGGTTTGTATTTCATGATTTCTCAAAGGTTAGTTTTCTCGACGCCCTTACAAGAGCACTTTTGGTATATGAAAACCGCAGGGAGTGGATGGGTTTAATGGAAAGAGCAATGCAGGAGGATTTTTCCTGGAAAAGGTCGAGTGAAAGGTATCTGGAGTTATATAAAAGATTAAAAGGCAGCAATCAGTAGAACTGAGTTGATAGAGGAAATGTAGCGGCGACCTTTAGATCACCATAAATTAATTTTGGCAAAGACAAACCTGTGCCTATGATATTGGTTCCTTTTTTCTTGCACAAATCCTGCATCTTCGCGGAAATCTTATGATAGCAGAATCCCTTGGAAAGATTGAGCCTAGCGACCAGTCGAGTGCAACTTGGAGTTGCTTCTTGAGCCCTACAAGCTTAAGTAAATGTATTGCATTCCATAATAACCAAGCAACAAAACCCACAACCCTAAACCCCTTAATGTTAATAACGGCATCATTCATCCCAAGAGAAATCAACATTCCAGATGGGGAAAACGAGTATTTTTCCAAGGTTCTGTTCTCTATAGAATTAATAATGTTTTTTGCCGCTGTTCTGCCTTGCCGGATGGCTACAGGAGCTATTGGCTGAGATGATTTTGCAGGGTGTTCTCCCTCCACTATAGCATTATCCCCAATGGCGTAAACCTCCCCAAACTCCGGTATCCGCAAATAATCATTCACCAAGATTCTTCCAAATTTGCCTTTTTTTACCGTTAACGAATCTAATATAGGGTTTGCTCTTACACCCCCAGTCCAAATTATTATTCTTGCATTTACGGTATCCCGATTATTAATTTCAACGCCACCTTCAAAGCACCTTGTCACTCTCGAATTTGTCCTAACCTCTATTCCACCCTTTAGTAATTTCTTCCGTGCCCTTTTAGCCAGGTCAGGATCAACCCCTCCTAGAATTTCACTATCTGCCTCAATTAGGACTATTTTCA
>JAKEHC010000158.1 GCA_022615255.1 Candidatus Dadabacteria bacterium
AAAAAATGAAATTACTCGTATCTTTATTATTAACAATACCAATTCTAGCCTGCAGCGACTTTGACAAGTTCTACCAAGAAAAAGGAGGGGCAAACAAAGATTCGGTGGGAAGCTCCACTGTAGTGGCGAAGATCGGCGGAGAGCTGATAACAAAGAAGGACTTGATTGAATCACTCGATGGTCTCACAAATAAGCAACGAGCCAACTACTTATCTTCGCCTGAAAGATTGAAGGAGTACTTGGATTCCCTCATAAATCAAATAGTCTTATACAAAGATGCAGAAAAAAGAGGGATCGACAAAAGAAAAGGCATTAAAGAAAATATAGAGAGTTATGAAAGAAGGGTTTTGATTCAGGCTATAAGCCAGGATATTCTTGGCAGACAAATAAGCGAAGAAGAAATCAAAAACTACTATGATAAAAACCCCATAGACTTCTCCGAGATCAGGATGAGTCAGATCTTCATCAAGGCTAACCCTGAACAAGGAATCTCAAAAGATGAAGCAAGGACTATCGCCTGGCTTGTTGTAAACAGGGCTAATTCCGGAGAGAGCTTTGAAGAGCTTGTAGGCTTTTTTTCCGACGACCCTTCATCAAAAAGGCGAGAAGGCGATATCGGATACATTTCAGGAGAAATGCTGCCCAAGTACCTAGAAGACAAAATCTTCAGCTTTAAGGCAGGAGAAATAAGCAATCCGATCGAGACAGAAGATGGTTTTCTTATAATCAAGGTAACCGAAAACCCAAAGATTCTTCCATTTGAACAAGTAAAAGATAGAATTCAAGTCGAGTTGAGAAAAAAGGAATTTTCAGATTATACTAAAAAGTTACGAGAACAAATCGGGGTAGAGGTTTTTGAAGATAACTTAAAGAAGATAAGCCAAAACGGATAGTAGAAAGAATACGTTTAATTCATCTTGGTAAATCATATGCTCTATAAGCCGAAACTTCTTAGAGATGTGATCCCCGTAACTAAATTAAATGGAGGAGGTATAATGGCGAGAAATGTAAATAACTGCAATCAAACATGCATCCTGGAATTAATGCTGGTAATCGCAATAGTGATTGCTATTGGTCTAATAACCCCGGCAAAAGTTGGATATTCTCAGGAGATAAAAACATTCACGTACACGGACGGAGGAGTATACGAAGGTGAAGCAAAGGACGATAAGAGAGAAGGAAAAGGAACAATGACCTGGCCTGATGGAACACAGTATGTAGGCGGTTTCAAAGACGACGTGAAAAGCGGTCAAGGGACTTACACTTGGTCAAACGGAGACAAGTACGAGGGCGAGTGGAAGGATGACAAAATTAATGGGAAGGGAACACTTACTTTAGCCGATGGAACAAAATTCGTAGGGGAATTTATAGATGGACAAAAAAGCGGTCAGGGAACATACACATGGCCAAACGGGGATAAATACGAAGGGGAATGGAAGGGTGACGAAAGAAACGGCAAAGGAACCATGACCTGGTCAGATGGAAGAAATTACGTGGGAGAATGGAAGCAGGATAAGAGAAACGGAATGGGCACACTGTCCCTACCGAATGGAGACATATACGAAGGCGAACTCAAAGACGATAAATTCGACGGAAAGGGGACGTACACTTATGCTGATGGTAGAAAGTACATCGGTGATTTTAAAGATGATAAGTTCATAGCTGGAGAAACCATAAGGTCGCAGGCTCAGGAAAACCTGATAGACAAGGTAGCGGCTGTTGTGAACGACGATGTAATAACCCTATCAGAAGTAAAAGATACTGCCTCTGTTACCAATAAAAACCCTGATGACATCCAGGTGCAAAGGGAACTCCTGGAAATGATGATAGAGGAGAGGCTTCTTCTACAGGAAGCTAAGAAGCTGGGTATACAGGTTACGGACAGTGAGGTAGATGCCGCCATTGCAGAGGTAAAAAGAAGATTCAACTTAACGGAAGACGAGATGGCTGACGTTTTAAAGAAGCAAAACTACACCCCTGAGTCTTTCAGGGATCAATGGCGAAGACAAATTCTAAGCAACAAACTCATGGGGAGCAGGGTTCAAGGACAGATTGCCGTTACAGAGGATGAGGTAAAAAAATTCTACGAGGAGAACAAGGGGGAGCTTAAACTATCGGAAGAGATACGGATTTCCCAAATCCTAATTCCTGTTGAATCCCCGGAGAATGAGAAGCAGGCAGAAAATCAGGCTTTAGATGTTGCAAAATTGGCAAAGTCAGGGGAGGATTTCGGCATGCTTGCCAAGCAATATTCTAAAGACCCGTCATCTGCGGACAAGGGCGGTGACCTCGGATACTTTAAGAAGGGCGAAATGGCGCCGGAGCTTGAAAAGATACTTACAGAAACCCCTGTTGGAGAGATATTGGGTCCGGTAAGGGCGCCAACGGGGTTCATGATTATAAAGATAGTTGATAAAAAGGCGGTGGAGCTTAGCTCTCTCGACCCTGATAAGGCTAGAGAAGAGATAAGAGAAAAGCTATATCAGCTGAAGGTTGCAGAATCTCTAAAGGTGTGGCTTGAGACCGTAAAGAAAACTGCATACATTGAAAAGAAGATTTAATCCTTCTCCGTTTTGTAAGATTCCATTGTGGGACAGGTACAGATCAGATTTCTATCGCCATAGGCGTTATTGATCCTTCCAACAGGCGGCCAGAATTTATTATTTTTAACAAAATCATGCGGATAGACCGCTTTCATTCTCAGATAAGAGTGCTTCCAGTTGTCTCCAGCCGCCTCCATAGCAGTGTGAGGCGCGTTTTTTAATACATTGTCCTTTATATCAGCTACCCCTTCTTCAATTTCCTTGATCTCGCCCCGTATACATATAAGAGCATCACAAAAGCGATCTAATTCATCCTTGGCTTCACTTTCTGTTGGTTCTATCATCATTGTGCCCGGAACAGGCCATGAGATGGTTGGGGCGTGGAAGCCATAATCCATCAGCCTCTTTGCAACATCTTCAACCTCTACATCTGAGCTTATTTTAAAACGACTTAGATCTAAAATAAATTCGTGCGCAACCCTTCCGTTCCTGCCTTTATACAGAACGGGATAGTGCCTTTCTAACCTGGATTTTAGATAATTAGCATTTAGAATAGCATACTTAGTGGCATCAGTTACTCCCTGCCACCCAAGCAGTTTGATATAGGCATAAGTTATTAATAAGATACTCGCACTCCCCCAAGGTGAAGATGCCACTGCAGTCATTGATTTTTCACCCCCGGTTTCAACCAGCGGATGTCCGGGAAGATACGGCGACAGATGTTTTCTTACGCATATAGGACCCATTCCCGGACCGCCCCCTCCATGAGGAATGCTGAATGTTTTATGTAAATTCAAATGACAAACATCTGCTCCGACTATGAAAGGATTTGTAATACCTGCCTGAGCGTTCATATTAGCCCCATCCATATAAACCTGCCCGCCCTGCTCATGAATAATGGCGCATATTTCCTGAATTCGTTCTTCGAAAACACCGTGTGTAGAGGGGTAAGTGATCATGATTGTAGAAAGTGTGCTTTTGTATTCTAATGCCCTTTTTTTCAAATCATCCACGTCAATGCTTCCTTCCTCATCACATTTTATAACCACGACTTTCATCCCAGCCATTACGGCGCTTGCCGGGTTTGTACCGTGAGCCGAAGACGGAATTAACACCACATTTCTATCCCCTTGCCCTAAATCCTTGTGGTAGGCTCTTATAACCATGAGCCCTGTATATTCCCCTTGTGCGCCTGAATTCGGTTGTAAGGAACAAGAGTGAAAACCGGTAATTTCACATAATGCTCCTACTAGCTCTTTAAATATTTCAGCATACCCTTGTGCTTGCTCTTTAGGAGCGAAAGGGTGTAATCTCGAAAACTCCGGCCAGCTTAGAGGAATCATCTCTGTCGTCGCATTTAGCTTCATCGTGCAAGACCCAAGTGGTATCATTGAGGTATTTAAAGCAAGATCCTTGTTTTCAAGACTTTTTATATACCTCAGCATTTTAGTCTCAGAATGATATTTGTTAAAAACCGGATGTGTTAGATAATCACTAATACGGGTTAAATTAGAGGGGTACTTAATTTCCAATCCTTCTCCCGACCTTTGGAGATCTATTTTCGGGCGGCTCTCTCCATTTGCCTTTGCGAAAATCCCAATGATGCGTCCGATATCTTGAAGTTCCGATGTCTCATCAACTGCGATGCCGATATGACGAGCGTCAATGTAGCGAAAATTGATTTGCGCATCATTTGTTAGAAACCTTATCTTTTCTAGCTTATCCCCGGACCGTTCCCCTAAATCGATTCTTAACGTATCGAAGTAATAAGAGTTATCCTGTTTAAAGCCTAATTTATCAAGCTCACATTCTAAAATCCTTGCTAAAGCGTGAATTCTCTCCGCAATCGCCCTGAGTTCCTTAGGACCATGATATACGGTATACATACTCGCCATGATAGCGAGCAAAGACTCAGATGTGCAAATATTGGAGGTTGCTTTTTCTCTCCTTATGTGTTGTTCTCTTGTTTGAAGAGCCATCCTATACGCAATATCGCCGTGTGAATCTATTGAAACTCCTATGATTCTTCCAGGCACCTGCCGCTTGAATTCGTCGCGCGTCGCAAAATAAGCCGCATGAGGCCCGCCATACCCGATAGGCACGCCAAAACGCTGGCTTGATCCGATTACAACATCAGCGCCAAACTCGCCCGGAGGAGTAAGAAGCGTAAGACTGAGTAAGTCCGACGCCACGGCTACTAAAGCTCCTGCCTTGTGGGCATTATGAATAAAATCCGAGTAATCAAGAACACTGCCATCCCCGTCGGGATATTGAATAATAGCCCCGAAAACCCTGTCGTTAAACTCAAAACTAAGATGATCGCCGATCCGTAGCTCGATTCCCAGGGGATCGGCTCTTGTCATTAAAACCTCTATGGTTTGTGGAAAGCATTTTTCAGAGACAAAGAATAAATTGGCATTATTATCATGGTAATCCTTACTTTTTATTCTGGCTAGCATGGTCATTGCTTCGGCGGCAGCGGTTCCCTCATCAAGAAGAGAGGCATTGGCAACCTCCATTTTAGTCAAGTCAGTCACCATGGTTTGAAAGTTAAGAAGCGCTTCGAGACGACCCTGAGAAACCTCCGCTTGATAAGGAGTGTATTGTGTATACCAACCGGGGTTTTCGAAAATATTTCGCCTGATTACACCTGGTATGACGGAGTCGTAATACCCCAAACCGATGTAAGACTTAAACACCTTGTTTTTTTGTGCTGTTTTCATTAAATCTTCAAGAAATCTATGCTCGCCAACTTGTTCGGGAAGATTTAGGGGCCTTTTTATCCGGATTGAAGACGGAACAGTCTCTTCTATCAGCGAATCTAAAGTAGGGGCGCCGATAACCCTAAGCATCTCTTCAAGCTCGGCTTCATTGGGACCTATGTGTCTTCGAGTAAATAGGTCCTTTGTCTCCTCCTCAATTTGAATATTTCTATTCATAACCCTTTTGTTATTTAGATTAAAAGAAGCTAGCCAAGGTTTACAATAACTCAGAACGTTCCCAAGCTATACTAAAATAAGATGCCTGGTTCGAACTTTTTAATTTTTTAAAAAACCTATCTATCTTAGAAAATCAACTAGTTCAACCATGTATATATCTAAATATGCAACCCTCTACTTCTCCGATTGCTTCTCAATGAAATCGCCGTAATCTTCGTTATCCATCAACTCTTCAATCTCCCCAAGGTCGTATGGTTTTACTTTAACCATCCATCCTTCACCGTAAGGGTCTTCGTTAATTGCTTCTGGGGAATCCAGAAGAGCCTCATTAACCTCCACCACTTCACCGCTTATAGGAGCAAATAAATCGGACACCGATTTGGTTGACTCTACCGCGCCAAAGGGTTCTCCCTTTGTAACCTCGTCACCCTCACTCGGAAGCTCTATATATACGATTTCTCCAAGAGCATCCTGTGCATAATCGGTAATCCCGATTATTACTAAATCATCCTCAACCTTTACCCACTCGTGTTCTTTTGTGTATTTAAGCACTTCAGGAATTTCTACCATTTTTTCTCTCCTTTGCCGGCTTCTTATAAAAAGGGAATGAAACGATTTTTGCCCTTCTTCTAGTTTCACGAATCTCTACTTCAATCTCATTGCCAAATTCCATATTAGTTTTTAGATAACCCATTCCTATAGGTTTTTCAAGACTGGGCGATAAAGTCCCGCTCGTAACGGTGCCGAGCAGGATATCGCCCTTTAGGATTCTGTGCCCCTCTCTCGGAATTCCACGATCGACCATCTCAAACCCCAAGAGGTTTTTTTTAACTCCCCTCTCCATGGCGCTCATAAGAGAGTCTTTCGCTATAAAGTCTCCCTTTTCAATCTTTACAAACGAACTGAGTCCTGCCTCAAATGGGTTTTTATCTTCATCAATCTCATGTCCGTATAAGGGGTAGCCCATCTCAATCCTGAGGGTGTCCCTTGCCCCTAGTCCACAGGCATTGATCCCGTAAGATTTTCCCCTTTCTATGATTTCTTCCCAAAGCGCTTCTGCCAAGTTCCAGGAAAGAAAAATCTCGAATCCGTCCTCTCCCGTGTATCCTGTCCTTGATACTATGAGATTTTCCCCTTTCCATTCCATCAAATTGAAAAAGAATCTCTTTAGTGCGCTGAAATCCATTTGAAAAACATCGTTCAATACCCTTTCTGAATTGGGACCTTGCAGTGCGAGCTGGGAGTACTGAGAGCTTTTGTTTACGACTTTGGCATTAAATTTTTGTTCAAAGCTTTTAATCCAATCGTAATCTTTAATGGTGTTCACGGCATTCACACACATAAAAAAATGCTCGTCTGAGAATTTATATACAATGGTATCGTCTATAATACCACCCCTGGGATTACAAAGAAGCGTGTACTGGGACTGAAATTTTTTGAGTTTACCAATATCATTTGTGGTAATCCGCTGGCATAGGAGAGCTCCTTCCTTGCCATAAACCTCGATCTCGCCCATATGGCTTATGTCAAAGAGTCCTACCGAATTTCTCACAGATAGATGCTCGTCCCGAATCCCCATATATTCAACTGGCATCATCCACCCTGCGAATTCTGTCATCTTTGCACCCATCTTTCGGTGAACGTCATAGAGCGCCGTGTAATTCATTTCAGTTTATGAGTTAACATTCGGAATACGTAGTTGTCAATAATTTTCAACATCTTGACCCTGGAACGTTTTATTTACCGTTAAATCTTGTGTGCTATTATCTTAGTATGTCTAAACGAGAAAGAATAAAGGGGTTTTATTCCGCGTTATTCAAAAGATACGGCTCTCAAGGTTGGTGGCCCTCCGAGACTCCACTCGAGTGTATGCTCGGCGCCATCTTAACACAAAACACCTCATGGAAAAACGTAGAAAAGGCTCTAGGAAATCTCAAAGACAGGGGTTTAATATCGGTAGAGAAACTATCCGTGGTTCCAGCTCATGTGCTTGCTGAGCTTATTCGTCCATCGGGTTATTTCAACCAGAAGGCAATAAAGATTAAAAACTTCATCAAGTTCATAAAAGAAAACTACGATGGAATGCTAGAAAAGATGTTTAAAGAAGATTCAAAGAAGCTCAGGGAAAAGCTTCTTGGAATAAAAGGCATCGGTCCTGAAACGGCAGATAGCATTCTTCTCTATGCCGCTAAGAAACCGATATTCGTTGTCGACGCCTATACATACAGGATTCTTTCGAGGCACGCTTTAATTCCAGAAGACTCAGACTATAAAGAGATTCAAGAGCTATTTATGGATATCTTACCAAAACACACTAGGCTTTTTAACGAATATCATGCCCTTCTGGTTAAGGTTGGTAAGGAACATTGCAAAAAGAAGCCTATCTGTAATGGTTGCCCCCTGGAATATGATCCACATGCGGTTTAAAGTGGATTTGACCCAATAATGGCTTTAGTAGGATTCTAATGTAGCGGCGACCTTCAGGTCGCCAATGCTACATTATTAATTCAGATTTGCCCTAACTGTATCTACAACCGACTTAAAATTCTCAGGGTCTCTTACAGCCATTTCAGCAAGGGTTTTCCTGTCGATCTCAACCCCCGCCCTTCTCATCGCGCCAACGAACTCACTATAGGACAGACCATAGGGCCTTACAGCCGCGTTTATTCTTACAATCCATAGCCTTCTAAAATCGCGTTTTCTCTGGCGCCTGTCCCTATAGGCATAGGCAAGCGCGCGAAGTAGAGTCTCCTTGGCCCTTCTTATAAGGTTCTTTCTTCTTCCCCAGTAACCCTTTGAGAGCTTTAGTAATCTTTTCCTTCTCCTTCTCGATGCAACTCCACCTTTTACCCTCATTAATTTTCTCCTTAGTAGAGACGCAAAATTTTGCGTCTCTACTCTTTTTTCTTCTGTATTCTATATTCTGGCTCCCAAATTCATAAATAAGGCACGACCCTCCTTACCCTTCTTGCTTCTGCCCCCTCAAGATAGCTTTGCGTGCGGAGCCTTCTCATTCTCTTTCTTCCCTTTTTCTCATTTGAGTGGCTTTTTCCGCCATGTGCCATTTTCACCTTACCACTAGCGCTGACTTTATAAAACCGCTTTGCCGCGCTTCTATTTGTTTTTATCTTGATTTTTCCCATTCTCTTTCCTATTATTTATTTTTTCTTTGGTGCAATAACCATTATAAGACTTTTTCCCTCAAATTTTGGTAATGCGTCGATTAATCCAATATCAATTATTCTTTCGATTATCTTCTCAGCGAGCTCCTTTCCTAACTCCGGATGTGTAATTTCCCTGCCTCTAAAGGATATCCTGACTTTGGACTTGTGACCATCTTCGAGAAATTCTCTAATTCGATTTATCTTGACGTCAAGGTCATGCTCTCCTATATTAGGTCTAAAATTAACCTCCTTGACTAACTGCACCTTCTGCTTTTTGGCTACAGCCTGCTTTTTAAGCTCGTATTTGTACTTGCCATAATCCATCAGCCTGCATACAGGCGGCATTGCATTCGGCGCAACTTCAACAAGATCAAATCCCAGCTCCTCTGCCATTTTAAGTGCCTCACGAACCGGAATAACTCCTAACTGCTTTCCATCGGACGCAATCACTCTGACTTCTCTCGCCCTTATCCTTTCATTTACCCGTATTTCGGGTTCTCTTACTATGACTGTTCTACCTCCCTCCACATATGCGGGTCATTCTCTTTTCCAATTAAACCCAAGAAGGCTTCGGTTGTCATGGAAGGAAGATTTTTTCCTCCACGCTTTCTCGGCGTAACTGTTTTATTCTCGACCTCCTTCTCTCCAATAACCAATAGATAAGGAATCTTCTCCAGTTGAGCCTCTCTTACCTTTAGTCCAAGCTTTTCGTTCCTGAAATCCTTATCTACCCTCAAATCATGTTTCTTGAGAGTCTCATAAACATCTTGAGCATAAGAGATCTGTCCCTCTCCTATTGAAGCAACTCGGACCTGAACAGGGCTAAGCCAAAGTGGAAAAGCGCCTCCGTAGTGTTCAATTAATATTCCAAAAAACCTCTCAAACGACCCAAGCAGCGCTCGATGTATCATAATCGGGGCATGGCGTGAGTTGTCGTCACCAATGAAGTTTATGTTAAACCTCTCCGGGAGGTTAAAATCTACCTGAATTGTAGAGCACTGCCAAGCCCTGCCCAATACATCCTTTATCCTTAAATCAATCTTCGGGCCATAGAATGCGCCTCCCCCTTCGTCTGTAGCATAATCTACTCCCTTGGTTTCAAGAGCGCCCTTAAGCGCCTCTGTAGCCCTTTCCCAGCCCTCTTCGCTTCCCACAAACTTTTCAGGACGAGTGGAGAGATACGCCTCATAGTCATCAAATCCGAAGGTTCTAAGGAAAAAGATCGTTAAATCGAGCGCGCCTAGAACTTCTCCCTCAATCTGGTCAGGTCTGCAAAATATATGGGCATCATCCTGAGAAAATC
Organism: Candidatus Dadabacteria bacterium; assembly: GCA_022615255.1. Taxonomy (GTDB): domain Bacteria; phylum Desulfobacterota_D; class UBA1144; order Nemesobacterales; family CSP1-2; genus CSP1-2. The sequence goes on from JAKEHC010000158.1 coordinate 9,950, forward strand.
CCCTTACCCTTAAAAGACCATGTAGAACCCCGGAGCGCTCATATCTGTAAACGGTGCCGATTTCAGCCCATCTAAGAGGGAGGTCTCTATAGCTTCTTACCTTAGATTTATAAATCATGATGTGAAATGGGCAAGTCATAGGCTTTATCTGGTAAGCTATGTCATCAATATCCATTGAGGAATACATATATTCCTGGTAAAAATCCAGGTGCCCGCTTGTCTTCCAAAGGTCTAATTTTGCAACGTGTGGGGTGAAGAGAATATCATATCCACGGCGTTCATGCTGGCTCCGCCAAAAATCCTCAATAACTCGTCTTATTCTCGCTCCCTTCGGATGCCAAAGGACTAACCCCGGTCCAATCTCATCTTGAATGCTAAAAAGGTCTAGCTCCCTTCCAAGCCTTCTGTGGTCCCGTTTTTTAGCCTCTTCAATCTTAGCCAGATACTCATCCAGGTCCCTTTTATTAGAAAAAGCAGTGCCGTAAATCCTTTGAAGCATTGGATTTTTCTCATCCCCCCGCCAGTAAGCCCCGGCAATGCTTAGGAGTTTAAACGCCTTCACATAACCCGTTGATGGAACGTGTGGGCCCCTACAGAGATCATACCAATCCCCCTGCTGATAGATAGTAATTTGCTCATTATAAGGAAGTTCGTTTATGATCTCAACCTTATACGTCTCTCCATCATTTTCAAAAATCCTGATTGCTTCCTCCCTAGACACCTTTTTTCTAATTAACGGCTTATCTTCATCTATTATTTGCCTCATCTTATCTTCTATCTTCTCTAAATCTTCTGGTACAAATCCCCGTGAATAATCAAAATCGTAATAAAACCCATTCTCTATAACGGGTCCAATTGTAACCTTGATCCTCTCATTAGGTTTCATATCCTTATTGAATACGCTTTGAACCGCCTCTGCCATGACATGGGCAGCCGTATGTCTTATTAGCTCAAGTCCCGAAGTGGAATTGAGAGTAACCGGTTCGATAGTAGAGTCTAAATCCACCTCAAACCAAAAGTCTACAAGCCTTCCGTTAGCCCTGGCGCCAATTATGTTATCTCCAATTCCTAGGGATCTAAATATCTGTCCTATAGTCATTCCCTTCGGAAAGGTTTTTATCTCTCCGTCTGGAAGTTTTATTTGCACCTTTTCCATAATTAATAAAGTACCTGATGGTGAGCGCGGCAGGATTTGAACCTGCGACCTCTTGCGCGTCAAGCAAGCGCTCTCCCCCTGAGCTACGCGCTCAAACCAAAATTCTAAGGATTCATTCTACTTAGAGATAGCCCAGACTGTCAAGAACTGAGGTCATCACACATGACACTACTCCTATTGCATGCCGTCTACTATGGGTAGGCGACGAGTCTTGCTCGTCGCTTTCTTTACGAAAGAAGGGAATAAAAGGTCTCCCTTTTCAAAAGGCCTGTCCTGACCGCTTCGAAGGAGAGATTTAGAGGGATTTCATGATAGGCTTCCAACATAAATCGGATTGCCCTACGTCCTCTTGCATGGTGTAAACATACTGTAGAGACGACCCGGCGGGTCGTCTCTACAAAGGTAGTCTAAAACCAACGAACAATCCCCTCATCTGGTGGTGGGGTTAGAAGACCCCACCTAGCCTTAACTTTATTAGGGCAGACACAAGGGTCTGCCCCTACACAAACATACACCATGCGAGCAGGCTTTCGCCCGTCCGCCTGTGGTGAGCATAGTCGAACCGCTTCCCAAAGTGCAAATTATCAAACCTGTAGTGAGCCTGTCGAACTCTTGCCAAATCTCAACGATTACGGGCGCAGCGGAAGCCGATGCTGAGGCCCGAGACCGAAGGCGCAACGTCGGCAACGAGCGCGAAGACTCCGGCGCTCGCGCCAAAGTCGAAGCCGCCGCCGCGGAAGAGCGCCGCCGGAAATCTGTCAGCCTCAGGAAACGCCTCATCTATTCCAAAGATTAGGTCCATGCCATAAAGAGCAGTGGATACATCTCCTCGATCATTATCACCGTTATCCTGTATCCAGTCTGCTACCCATTCAAATAGGTTCCCTACCATATCAAATGCCCCAAAGTTTGAGACACAGTTTGAGCGAGAACCTGTGGCAGTTACGTCAAAAGGTGGACCGCCAATATTGCAGTCTGTCATCTCATTGTCCGTCCCAGGGTCAGGAGTCCCTGCGGCTGCCCCCTGCCACTCTGCATTTGTGGGTAGTCTCTTCCCTACATTCAAACATGCCTGCTGTGCCTGAAACCAGGTGA
>JAKEHC010000022.1 GCA_022615255.1 Candidatus Dadabacteria bacterium
ATAGAGCTGAAAGCACAAGGAATACAAAAAGAACGCACAGTGGAAATATGAAGATCGCGGTGTTGCCCGCAGTGGTCTGCTGATAAGCCAGGTCTGTCCACGCAAAACCCATTCCAGTCGGAAGCACCTTTCTGGCTAGATTTTCCATGGTCTCAATTGACTGACCGGAACTAAACCCCGGCGCCGTATCTCCGATGATCTCAGCGGAGGGGAAGAGGTTGTAGCGCACTACTCGGTCTGGGCCGGTTATACGAAGTACATCAACAACCGAGCCGAGCGGCACTATAGCGCCGGATGCGCTACGCGTCTTAAGCCTAGCTATGTCTTCGGGCTCGTTACGGAAAGGTCCTTCCGCCTGTGCCGTCACCTGATATGTGCGTCCGAATAGGTTAAAGTCGTTTACGTAAAGAGACCCCAGATAAATCTGAAGCGTATCAAAAACGTTGGTGAGTGGAACATCTAGTTTTTTCGCCTTGGTTCGGTCCACCTCTACATAAAGTTGAGGCGTGTTGTCGCTAAAGGGGGTGAAAACCCTAGTTAAACCAGGTTGTTGGTTCGCCGCCCCGACGAGTTCGTAGGTTGCCGCCTCGAGCGCTGTAAGACTGGCGCCTGACCGGTCCTGGACTTGCATTTTGAATCCGCCGGCCGTTCCGATCCCTCGAACTGGAGGCGGGGGAATCACGATAATTCTTGCCTCCTGGATTTCTGAAAGTCTCCGGCTAAGGTCCCCAATAATTACTTGGGCACTTTGTCCTTTTTTTACCCGCTCCTCAAATGGCTCCATACCGGCAAATATTACTCCTGAATCTGAGCTGTTCGAGAACGTTGCCCCAGAGAAACCGGCAAAACCCACACCCCGGTCTAAGCCTGGCGTCTCCAGGATAATTTCCGAAACTCGCAGAATAACTGCATCGGTCCGCTCTAAGGAAGCGCCGTCGGGGAGCTGGACGTCAACAATCAGATACCCTTGATCCTGAGCAGGAATGAATCCAACCGGCACGGTTTTAAATCCCAGATAAGTAAAGACGATTAAGCCGCCGTAGACAAGGAGCGCGATGGTGCTCACTCGCAGCAACATCGTCACTGCCCGTCCATATGCGTCAGTGGTGCGCTCGAAGAATCGGTTAAAACCCTTGAAGAAAACGCTCAAAAGCTGGTTGACGAATCGGCTGAGATACCATCCCACGATGCCGCCTGCTAGGAAGACTGCCGTGCGGAGCACCCATATCGCCACAGGGCTAGAGACCTGCCCTGCACTCTCGTTGGATCCGTATGCGGGCACCGATAGGCCCAAAAGACTCGTCAACGGCGGCGTTAGAAATGAGTAGGTTAAAAACCCGAAGATAAGGGCGATTCCTACGCGGGGCAAAGGCTCGCGCCTCTCCGATTCATGATGAGGCCTAATAAGCTGGGCGGCACGGGCAGGAGCCATCGTTAGGGCATTAATGGCGGAAATGATGGTTGAGACGGCAATGGTAAGGGCGAACTGGCGATAAAATTGGCCGCTTATGCCCGGGAGAAAAGCCGTGGGGATAAAGACCGCGCTCAAGACCACGGTGATGGCAATCACAGGGCCTGTTATCTCCGCCATAGCCTTGAGGGTAGCCTCGCGCGGCTCCAAGCCCTTAGACATCCAGCGCTTGATGTTCTCGACCACGACGATTGCATCGTCCACTACTATACCGATCGCCAGCACCAGACCGAACAGTGATAGGTTGTTGAGCGAAAAACCCAGTGCCGCCATAACGGCGAAGGTGCCGATCAACGACACAGGGACATCAATCATCGGAAGGATCGAAGCCCGCCAGTCTTGAAGAAAGAACATGACCACTATGAAGACCAGGATGAATGCTACGAAAAGGGTGTGATTCACTTCGTTAATAGATTCCTGCACAAACTCTGTTGGATTATAAACAATTCGGTATTCCAAACCATCCGGGAATTGTTTGCTGAGCTCGGACATCGTATTGCGAATGAACTCGGCGGTGGCAAGGGCGTTGGAGCCGGGAAGTTGAAAGATCACGATGGCTACGGCTGGTTTACCGTTAAGGTAACTGTTGACCGTATAGTCGCGAGCCCCCAGCTCGACCCGGGCGATATCGCTCACCCGCGTGATGCGCCCTTCCTCGCCCGTTTTAACCACAACCTCGCTGAACTGTTCCGCTTCGATTAGGCGGCCCAAGGTGTTGACGTTAAGCTGGAAGGCGTTTCCTTGCGGCACCGGCGGCTGGCCGATCACCCCCGCCGCCACCTGTACGTTATGTTCACGAAGCGCCCTTACCACGTCGCTTGCGGTCAAGTTGAGGGAGGACAGTTTCTCCGGGTCGAGCCACGCCCGCATGCTATAGTCTCTTGCGCCGAATATGATGACATCTCCTACTCCTTCGAGACGGGCAAGGACATCTCGAACCTGGATAAATGCATAGTTGCTTATGTAAAGTTGATCATAGCGGTTGTCTGGTGAAACCAGATGCACCACAAGAAGCAGGTCCGGTGAGCTTTTCCGAACGGTAAGGCCGATGCGGCGTACTTCTTCAGGTAATCTGGGTTCGGCTATAGCGACTCGGTTTTCCACCAGAACTTGCGCCTCATCAATGTCGGTGCCCAGCTCGAATGTGATGGTCAACTGCATCTGACCGTCGCTCGTGGACTGGGACGACATGTAGAGCATATCTTCGACACCGTTAATCTCCTGTTCAAGCGGCGTAGCTACTGTTTCGGCTATAACCTCCGGGTTTGCTCCGGGATAACTGGCACGCACCACGATTGTCGGAGGGGCGATTTCGGGGTACTGCGCCACTGGCAGGGTGAAGTAGGCAATGAGACCGACTACCACAATCACGACTGAGATCACGGTGGCAAAAATTGGTCTGTCGACGAAAAATCGTGAGATCACGCCCTCACCCTTCTTTATCGCTCTTAGTCTGAGTCGGGGTTATGTCCGGCGTCAAGAAATTTTCATCCTTTGGGGTTATCTTTTCTTTCTGCGGATCAACCTTCACCCCTGGCATTACCCTCTGCACCCCTTTTACAATCACCCAATCCTCAGGCTTGAGTCCTTCTCTTATGATCCTCAATCCATTGACAATCGGTCCCAATTCCACTTTTCTGTATTCTGTTGTGTTTTCTTTGTTGACTATCATGACGAATCTCTGTGATTGATCGCTTCCGATGGCTTCATCCGGGAGCAAAATCGCATTGTATTTACCACTACCCGGTATCCGAATACGGGCAAATAGTCCTGGTGTCAGAGTCAGGTCAGGATTGGGAAAGATAGCCCTTCCCGTTATCGTTCCCGTGTCTGGATCGAGCCGGTTATTCACAAAATCTATATAGCCCTTATGAGGAAATCCCTCTTCATCCGCAAGAGCCAGATAAGCTGGATTTTGTACTTCTCGGGAACTGAGCCGCGTGCCCTCACGCGCAAGTCGAATGTATTTAAGAAAGGCTTGCTCGTCAGCCTCGGCATAGCAATAAATGGGGTCAAGGGAAACTATAGTAGTAAGCAGTGTCCCACCAGTGCCGCCGTTGATGAGGTTGCCCTCAGTGACAAGCTCACGACTAATGCGTCCGGTAATCGGCGCGGTGACCTGGGTGAACTCGACATTCAGCCTTGCGGCTTCGACACTCGCCTTTGCCTGTTCGAGTGTCGCCTGGGCAACATTTACGTTGGCAGATCGAGTGTCGGCCTCTTCCTCAGAAATAGCACGTACAGTGAGTAATTTCTTTGCCCTTGCAAGATCGTTTTTGGCTAGCTCGAGCCGAGCCTTAGCCACTTTTAGTTCTGCCTCTGCTCTATCCAGCTCTGCCTTATAAGGCCTGGGATCAATGACAAAAAGCAAATTCCCCTTCTTAACAATCGCACCTTCCTTGAAATTAATCGATTGCAAATAGCCACTGACGCGCGCCCTTACCTCCACAGATTCGACCGCTTCCAAACGCCCGGTATATTCATCCCACTCAATCAATTCACGCACGACAGGCTGACTAATCGTCACCTTAGGTGGGGCGGAGCCGTCGTGGCTTCCTGCCCGTTACAACTGTTTAGTAATAAAAGTAGACCAAAAATGGTAAACAACAATAGACTGTTTAACAAAATCTTTTTGTTTTTCATATCGCTAGTCTCTAAGCATTTATTTTAACTTTTAATCTCTAGCTCAATTTTGTTTCTTTTACATCAGATTTCTTCTAATCGTATAAGTATAGCAAAGGGTATTTGATGTTGTCTTTCAAAATCTTTGACCGCCAACTTGTTACGAAATCGTGAATAAATTCTTCTTTCATAATTCTGTCCCCATTTTATGTCTCTATCTGCTACTGCCAACGTATTTGTTAGCAGTACCAATAAAGTTTCCAAATACCTCTAAGAAGTCATCAAATGCCTTCTTGATTCCTTCTTTAGAGCTCCCTTATCTCCATTCCCCCCCCAAGAATCATCGCCCAAAAATTGCGTTCAGAAACTCCTAATCCAATTTTCTAAACAATTTATAACTTCATCTTTTAGCTTACTTTTCTTGAATTATGCCCAATCTTCTCACTTTAAGTTAAGCAATGTCCATTCCATATGAGTTAGTGAAAATTTATAATACCCCCATATAGTTCTAATTCAAGTCCCATCCGTTATGCCTAATGTTTAAGCGGGCATGATAAAAAATGAGCAGACTTAAAATTTTAACTTTCATCGAACTGAAGTGACCAAGAAATATCTACCTGGCAGGTTTTCTCTTCAATTCATATAAGTCGTTTCCCATTCAGCTTAGAGGATACCTAAACTTTTCACTGTGCAGTATATCCACCATCTAAAGTCAATGACTGACCGGTTATGAAGGATGCGCCGTCTGAGCAGAGATAAAGCACAGCCCCTGCTATTTCTTCAGGAGTACCCATGCGTCCAACCGGATGCATGGCGGCAAACTGCTCCTTGGTTATGCCAACCCCCTTAATAGCCAAATCAGCCATGTCGGTCTCAATGCCGGCTGGCGATACCGCATTGATCCGAATTCCTGATTTAGCTACTTCGAGTGCAGCCGTCTTGGTCAGACCAAGCACCGCATGTTTGCTAGCTACATAGATTGCCCCGCCTGGAAAACCGACCAGTCCGCCTACCGAAGAGTTATTTACGATGGCTCCGCCACCAATTTTCAACATGTGAGCAATCTCATGTTTCATGCATAGGAAGACGCCTTTAAGGTTGGTGTTAATTATGGACTCATAGTCCTCTATCTTCTGTTCAACTAACGGCGAAATGGGCCCTAAAACGCCTGCATTATTGAAGGCACAATCTATCCGTCCGAATACCGCTTGAGCCTTATCAATCAATGCCTCCACCTCTGACTCTTTGGTTACGTCTGTTTTCAAGAAGATACCTTTACTGCCAGCCTGCTCAATTAAGCGAATAGTCTCTTTGCCTTCTTCTTCTCTGCGACTGGCGACGACCACTTTTGCACCTTCTCTTGCAAAAGCTATCGCAGTTACACGACCAATTCCAGAACTCCCACCTGTAATAAGTGCTGTTTTACCTTGAAATGATTTCATATTTGATGTTCCTCCTTGCTATTTAGATTTGAGATTCGTCCACAATGAGTGGTCGAATTCAGACTTCTTACTTTACGGATCATAATTTGCAACGTAATTATTAGGATATATACTATATATCATTTTATCAAGTAGATACCTTTTTGTATGATAGTATCAACAAAGAAACTATTAGAGGATAAAAATGAAAGGCAAAATCAATTATTGTCCGGTGGAAGTCACGTTAAAGGTAATCGGTGGCAAGTGGAAGGTATTAATTTTGTATTACTTAAAAGAGGAAAAGGTCATGCGTTTTGGCAAGCTGAAAAAGCTAATTCCGGGGATCACTCAGAAAATGTTGACACAACAACTGAGGGAATTAGAGGCTGATGCATTGATCATCAGGAAAGTATATGCAGAGGTACCCCCGCGTGTAGAGTATATGCTTACTAAATACGGGGAGAGTCTAGAGCCTGTATTAAACCTGATGTGTCAGTGGGGAGATAAGCATAGAAATCAAATTGAAACAGGACTAAAACGAAAGGCAGTTTAAGAAATTTTAACTTTAGATAATTGAAATTGCTTATAACTTTATGTAATACAGAAAGCTAACTTAATTAATGTTTCCCAATAACCTGTTGGTATTTTGATTATAGAGTAGGGTGGGTAAAATACCCACCCTAGAAAATAGCAAGATCCAAGAACTGGTGGCTAAAGACAGTCGGTATGTTAGCTAAATAAACCTTAGTAGGGGGTTGTACCCCGATTCAGTATTCCCACCATTATCTTTTGTTGTGTCTTTGCCCTTGTCATCACAAGCCACTGCTTGCGGAGTTAAATGAGTCTCTATTGAGAATGAAAACATCCCAAACGTTAGACCCATTACAATAACCAAAGCAGTAATTATTCTTTTCATAGTTTACCTCCTATTTCATATGCGATATGACTAATACTGTTAATATAATATCAATCAAAAACCTTTTTTCAAGTAGATACTTTTTCGTTATATAGTTTCCTAAAAGAAACAATTAGAAAGATAGGGGCGAAGAAAGAATACAAATGTACTGTAGAAGCTACACTAAAAGAGAAACGGCTTAATAGTTGGAGGGGTGCTCATCATTATTCCTTGAACCTGCCTTCAAGTACTATTTCTGAAATCTTTTTTCTGCCAGATGGTATCTCCCTTTGCTGAAGCCTTTCAGGTAGTTCTTCCTTTTTCCCGGGTTTTCCTACGGCAACCATTGCTTCGACCTCATATTCCTCGGGAATATTTAAAAGCTCCCTGGCTTTATCGTAGTCAAAGCCCTGCATTCCATGCACCACCAGACCTTTGAGCGACCCTTGAAGCGCAAGGTTTTGCCATGAAGCGCCTGCATCAAATGAATGTGTCCTTGATGGGTTGCCACTCTGGTCAAATGTCTTTTTTGATATTATTACAATTAGCGCCGAAGCGTTCTTTGCCCATATTTTATTGCCTTCTACCAACAGGTTGAAGAATAGCTCCCAATCATCAGTATCCCTCCTTGCATAAAGGAATCTCCAGGGTTGGTTATTAAAAGATGAGGGAGCCCACTTCGCTGCTTCAAACAGGGACATTAATTCATCATGACTTATGTCTTCTCCAGACATAGCTCTTGGAGACCATCTTTTTAAGAAAATCTCATCAACTTCATATTCTGGTTTTCTGTATTCCCTTATATTAATTTCATTTATCATTTTGTTGTTTTCCCTTAAACTTTTCTCATTGAACAGTTAAGCCAGATCAAATAGCAATATTTCCGAAGATTCGCTTGCGCTTATTTCGAGGTTTACTTCTTCACTTACCGAGGCACCATCTCCATGCTTAAGCTCGTGCCCATTCATTATCACACTGCCATTCGCTATCTGAACCCAGGCATGACGATCCGGCTTAAGGCTATAAGTAATATTTTCTCCTGGGGCTAGCAGTGAAGCAAGTAAATTAACATCTTGATGCACAGTAACTGTGCTATCGCGACCATCACTCGTTGCTACAAGGCGTAGCTTGCCCTGTTTCTCGCCGGGATTAAACTCTCGTTGCTCGTAACTGGGTTCTATATTCTTCTTTGTTGGTAGAATCCATATTTGCAAAAGGTGCACTGGCTCAGTTCGCGAGCGATTGTATTCGCTATGTGTGACACCGGTGCCGGCGCTCATACGCTGGATTTCACCTGGTGTAATAGTTGAGCCGTTGCCCATGCTGTCCTTGTGCTGCAGTGCGCCCTCGAGTACATATGTAATTATCTCCATGTCTCGATGAGGGTGTGCGCCAAAACCGGCACTTGGTTTAACCCAGTCTTCATTAATCACTCGCAGACTGCGAAAACCCATATGTTTGGGGTCATAATAGTCGCCGAATGAAAATGTGTGATAACTGTCAAGCCAGCCCAGATTGGTGTGACCGCGCTCATGACTCTTTCTTATTTTAATCATGTTACCCTCCTTGTTGCTTTTTTTCCCTTTTCCCCAGCTTCCTGCATATGCGCCTGAGTTCCTCTTGCTCGGAATCAGTCAGAATACTCATCTCCTTCACTATAGCAGAGACATGACTTGGGAAGATTTCATTAATTAATCTGCGTCCCTTTTCTGTCAGGTTAACAGTTATAAATCTTCTATCTTCGATTTCACGCTTCCGTTTAACCAATCCTCTCTTCTCCAAATTATCTACAACCATCGTGATATTTCCGTCGCTCTTAAGATGTTTTAGCGCTAGTTCTCTCTGGCACATTTGACCTAAATGAAAAAGCGCTTCAAGCACACCCAACTGACCTGTGCTAAGCCCGTTATCACCAAGAAAACGGCTAAGCCTAGATGTTATAGACTCGGCAGACCGCATCAAATTTATGTAAGCGTTAAGCGCTCTAATTTCTTTTTTTGTTCCTTTGTAATGGGTTCCCATGTTTAATTTTGAATATTTTAATATCAAACTGTTTAATATTAAAATAATTACGAAATTGCATTTGTCAAGGTTTATTGAATAAGCTGGTTTTGTTCACTATTATGTTTTATTATCTATTCCGATAGAAATCAGGCCTTCTCTTATCTAAAAAGCAGGTATAGCCCTCTACCATTTCTGAAGATTTAAGGAAGAATCGGGCAAGCTCAAGGCTCAGTGAACGAAGGTTCCGCAGGTTCAGTGACGGAGTAATCACGCTCCCAGCCTTCGTGTTGAAGGGTGATGGACTCAAAAGCAACGGAAGTATCGTTAGCATCGAGATCGCTCAGAGCAACATAATCAGAGGGCCAGCACCTATAAACCTTGAATGCCATTACCAGTTGGCCCGCCTCATTGTATAGCTCTATAATGATATCCTTTCGAAAATCCTTTAGGGAGACTTCGGCGCCAGGGCTTGAGCCATAATTCCAGACCTTATTTGCCCAACTTTCAAACTCAGTATCATGGGTGCGGCCTCTCATAAGCACGACTGGCTCATAGGAGGTCTGTCCAGGCGATTTATGGACGGTACTAGGGTCTCCGCCCTCGCGATGTGTGACAACCTCTGTCACCCTTCTCAAGGAGCTCATTTTTGACACACCAGCAATGTATCTGCCATCCCATTTGACGCGAAATTTGAATTGTTTGTATGGGTCGAAACGATGAGGATTCACGCTGAATTGCACCATTGTTACACCTCCAAAGATGATGGGTCAGATACCGTTTTGGAAGTCAAGCAGGTATTACCGAAAAATTTGGGTGGAACAGAATCTGACCCCTATTTTCAGATTAGTTAAGACTTAACCAAGACTAATAACATTACATCAAGGTCTGCTTATGGTTCAATCTTCGTCCCTAATACTTTTAGAAACTTCGATAGCCATTCAGGATGGGCGGGCCATGCTGGTGCAGTGACTAGATTACCGTCCACATGAGCCTTGTCCATAGGCACGCTCACAAACTCACCGCCTGCGCGCTTCACATCCGGTCCCACAGCAGGATATGCGGAACAGCTTTTCCCTTCGAGTACGCCGGCTGCGGCTAAGACCTGGGCACCATGACAGATAGAAGCAATGGGTTTGTTCGTCTTGGCAAAATGTCTCACAATCTCGAGTACTTTATCATTTAAGCGGATGTATTCCGGCGAACGCCCGCCAGGGATTACTAGGGCATCGTATCCTTCCGCCTTTACTTCATCAAATGTAGCGTTAAGATTGAAGTTATGACCCGGCTTCTCTGTGTATGTTTGGTATCCCTCTCCGTCATGGACAGCCGTTCGGACATTCTCACCTGATTTCTTGCCCGGACTGACTGCGTGAACGGTATGTCCCACCATAAGGAGCGCCTGAAATGGCACCATCGCTTCATAGTCTTCTACGTAGTCACCAACAATCATCAAAATTTTCTTTGCAGCCATTTTGTCTACCTCCTTTCTTCTATTATATGTTCTATGAAATATGCTGTGTTATATAATGCTTGGCGATAATGTTATTCATTTATCAAATACCTGAGTTCCAAAACGGGTTTCGGGAAATCACGCCAGCGGTTCTCCAAGCAGACCAAATAATCAAAAGAATCAAATGTATGATTCCAATTTGAACGAGACAAGGTATGTTTAAGCTCGACTCTAAACTCACGCTGTTCCTTGTCGTCATAGCATATGGCATCAATGCCTTTGCTTTTCTTAAGTTCGATAATTTGCCAGGGAATGGTTCCTTGTGCGCAAAGAATAGCAAATAAAGCAATCACACCTGATTCATCCTGAGGTGCATAAGGGAAGCCTATCATTCTTGTTCTCTCCCACTTCTTCCGCTTTGTCTTTTCTGGGATTGGTGGTATTGGGCGTGAAAAATCGGAGTGTATATTTCCGTATTCATTCCGGGGAGATTCTTTAGGCCTATGAGTAGGGCTTTTCTCTTCTTTTACTTTTTTAGAGTATGGTAACTTTACGATACCAAGTGAACTTGCTGTTTTGATAAACTCCACAAGGGTTGACCAACGGCCCTTGCTAAAGTTTAATCCGAATTTCTTACGCTCTGATAACTTCGGAAAGCGACCGAGTTCATGCACCGCTCTCTTGAGACGCTCAAAATATACTTCGTCAGGAACAAATTCCTTTGTCTTCGGTTTAAAACCAGCTTTTACACAATAATCTGACCACGTCATTCCACCATCATATATTTCGTAAAGGGAGAAACGGCCTCCATTACTTAAATACTCTGATCTGCTTAAGCCCTGCATACCCGGGACTAAACCCAAGTCTCGTGCGACTCTTACAATGTCATCAATAATTTCTTTTGCTCTCATTTTAATATTGTTGCGATGCCTTGTATAACTGTTAATATCTGTATTACAGATTTCCTGTTAATTTAGAGGTATATCAACAATGCGTTTATATATCTAGATGAAGCTTGGTAGTCCTTTCACAAGATTCATCAACTCTACTACGATTTCTCTCGCCCGTTTTGAGCATTGCAATTCTCACCTTTCGGATTTGTGACTGACTCCGCTGTTTGAATCAACTGACTTATTTGTTGCTTTTTATACCTATTTCTGTATTGACGCAATTTTGCCATCTATATCCATAATATTCCCATTTCAAATCTTATGCAACGGGTAAAATTGATGCATCTCATATCGTGTGATAGCCTAATACAGTGGACTCTAAAAGATATGACCAGAATATAGAAACCGATTCCTTTGATAGAGAGCTTTTTTCTGAGCTTGAAGCTACTTCGGAAGAACTCAGGAACCTTATTGAACGCGGTTCACATCTACTGCCTAATTTCCGCTCTTTAATACTGGATTTATTTGCTAGCTTTTATAAGTACAACGTCATGGTTCATCCCGAAGACGAGGTTAAGAGGGGTGTGTTTATGGGGAGAAAGCTTATTGAGAAAGCCCTCTCAAGCGAGGGTTATAAGGATTTAAGGGAGGAAACGATTCTAAACGATTTTAAGTCCGCTATTGCAACATTAACTTTAGGGAGGGAAGTAATCAAGTGGGTCAAATCAGAGGATGGACTTTCTGAAAAGTCACTCATCAAGGAGTGGGAACTAGAAAAAACTGAGGAGGATTTTGATGAGCTTAAAGAAAAGCTCGAAACATTTGAAGAAATCGAAAAGAAAAAAACTTTGGGTAAGTCTCTTAAAGAAGCAAAGAAGGACATGCAATTTAAGCTAAGAAATGAGGAGGGAGAGCTTAAGGAGCTTGAAAATGAGCAGAAGGAAAGACTGGGAAGAATAGACTTGAAGCTTCAAAATCTCGTTCAATCTAACCTAAAAAAGGCTCAAGAAAGAGTGGAAGAGGTTGAAAGAGAGCTTTTGGAGTGGGGGGCATCAATGGGAACACCGGAGGAAAAACCAATCGGGGAAAGGCTCGAGCTTGCGGAGAAGCTGTTTAAAAACGAGAAGGTTAGAAGGCTTTCTCTTATGGTAGGAAGTCTTAAAGAAGAGATGTTTTCTTCAAGAAGAAAAATATGGTCAAAGAGAGGAACCGAGGTCTATGACATTTCCCTTGGGAACGACATAGGGCGCATCATTCCCAGTGAGCTGGTTTCTTTAAGGCACAGGGCATTAAGGAAGGAGTTCTTAAA
>JAKEHC010000023.1 GCA_022615255.1 Candidatus Dadabacteria bacterium
CTTTAGAAAAATGTATTCTAGCAGAGGCTACTCGACGGGAACAAATTTATGAGCAAGATTAAATATCGTTAACTCTTGGTTGGAATGCATAATTAATATAAAAACGTCTACTAAGGATAACCTCTAATATCAAACACCTGAAGAAAAAGCCGGATTCCTAAATTATGATTAGAGAACACAATTTATCGAGACGTCGCTATGCCATACAAGATTCTAGAACACACAGCCGATGTGAGGATGATAGTTCAAGCGGATTCCCTAGATGAGCTCTTTTCCGATGCAGTCTATGGAATGATGAAGATTATAGAACCCAAGATCGGAAACAATAAGAAGGCAATTGAGAGAATGATTTCACTAGAAGCGATGGATGCAACAGCCCTTCTAATAGACTTTCTCAACGAGGTTTTACTCTCAACCCACCTAAATAGGGAGATATATAACGAGGTGATTTTTAAAAGCCTATCCGAGCGCTCACTGGAAGCTAAACTCTATGGAGTTATTGCATTATCATTGGGCGAAGATATAAAAGCCGTTACATATCATGAGGCAGATGTTAAAAAGAAAGAAGATGGGACTTGGGAAACCATGCTTGTTTTTGACATTTAGCTATAGAGGGAAGCCTGCAAGAAGCTACGAGCAATTGCCGAGTCGAATCTAATGGCATGTGTCTTGCACACAAAACATTTGTAAGTTCATCAATGTGAAGTAACAATCATGTTTAATAAATCGGATCTAATAAAAATAGAAGATTTCCTCTGGGAAATTCCAAAGGGCTTTCGGGATGACATGCGCGTGCCAGCTCGCCTATATGCACATGACGAGATGCTTGACGCCATTTCAATTGATAAGTCTCTCGATCAGCTTGTTAACGTCGCCACACTTCCGGGAATAAAGGGATACGCACTTGCAATGCCAGATATTCATGAGGGATACGGATTCCCGGTCGGCGGTGTAGCGGCCTTTGACAGCGAGGAAGGCATCATCTCTCCCGGCGGAATAGGCTACGACATTAATTGCGGCGTAAGGCTACTGCGCTCAGAGAAATCGTTCTCGGAGGTTAAACCCCATCTACGCAATCTTGGGAGGACGATTTACCATGAGGTGCCCTCGGGCGTAGGTGTAGGAGGGAGGCTTGATTTGAAGGGCAAAGACTTCAATCTAGTCCTTGAGAAGGGAGCAGAACGAATGCTAGAACTCGGGTATGCGGAGGAAGAGGACCTTAAACATATAGAGTCAGGCGGCGTGCTAGATAGGGCAGAGTCTAAGCTCGTTTCAGAGCATGCAAAAAACAGAGGACGCGATCAGCTCGGAACAATGGGGGCGGGCAATCACTTTGTAGAGGTCGGGATTGTCGAGACAATATTTGATAAAACTGAAGCAGAAAGATTGAAGCTCTTTAAAGACCAGGTAACGGTTCTCATTCATACAGGCTCGAGAGGACTCGGACACCAAATCGCAACAGATTATATACGAGTCATGATGAAGGTTATGGCTAACTACGGCATTGTTCTGCCCGACCGTGAATTAGCATGCGCCCCCTTTAGATCCAAAGAAGGACAGGATTACTTCAAGGCTATGTCGGCAGGCGCAAACTTCGCATGGGCAAACAGACAATTAATTACCTGGGAGGTGAGAAAAGCTTGGGAAGAGGTTTTAGGGAAAGACGGAGGAAAACTCAGTCTGGTTTACGACGTAGCGCATAATATCGCAAAAATCGAGGAGTACACACTAGGTGGGAAAAGATACAATCTCGTTATTCACCGAAAGGGCGCAACCCGTTCGTTCCCAGACCAACCTGTATTTATCCCCGGAAGCATGGGGACTCATTCTTACATTCTGGTCGGACAGGAATGGGCAATGATTGCAAGCTATGGGTCATGCTGTCACGGCGCGGGAAGAAGGATGTCCCGTACGCGAGCCAGGAAAGAAATAAGCGTTGAGGAGCTTAGACAAAGGCTTGAGGGCATGGGGATCGTCGTTAATGCCGGCTCATCAAAGGGGCTTACCGAGGAGTCACCAGAGGCATACAAAGACGTTGACGAGGTTGTCAATGTCATACATGAGGCAGGGATCGCAAAGAAGGTTGCCCGATTGAAACCCATTGCTGTGATAAAGGGATAGCTCTTTTTCGTTGAATGGCCTATAATGAGTTTGGATAGATTGTACTAAATATGTTAAAACCGATGTTATTTGGAGGAGGCTTTTAGCCTTTTTTTTACCGCCGCCACTTTGCTTTTCATCGTCACCTCTTTATCGCGACGGTCATCTATTATGAGCATAGTAACTACACGTCTCATCCCCCTTTTCAGAGCCGCTTCATGCATCTTTCTAACAAATGTGAAGATATCCGAGGCTTCCCCTTCGATGAGCGTTCCCATCGGACTTATTTCGTATTTTGCCCCCTCTTTCTCTAATACCTTAACAGCCTCAGCAATCCAATCACCTATACTAGATGTAGGAGTGCCAATCGGGATAACGCTTACCTCTGCAAGTGCCATAACAACACCTCCTTTAATTAACCCTCGATTTATTAATTAGGTTGAATTGAAATAATCTTAACATAATTTGACACTTCATAAACTGGCAAATTCTAAACCACAAGGTCGCGCCAGGGAGGGTAGTTCTACTGAATGATTGGTGATGTTCAGTGAGTTTAAGGGGGCAGGTTAAAAACCTCCCCTACTTTAATCGCATTTACATATGAAACTTTAATGAGAGGGAAATTATCAAGTTAGATAAACATATATTCTCAAATTCTTCGACATCAGACAGCTTAATACCGCTATGCATATTTTCTGCTTCCTGCTTCAATATTTCCCTTCAGTTTAGCTTCCCGTTTTTGCAAGACCCTGTCTACCTCTCTAGATAGCTCTTCCAAGTCGGTTGATTTAATAATATAACTCTCGGCGAGCCAGGATGTATAATCATCCTGATAAGACGCATAAGCACTACACAGGATAACAGGAAGTTCCGGAAATTGTCTTGTTATCTTTTGAAGCACGTCAAGCCCACTCTCTGATCTAAGCTTTATATCCAATACAACAAGATCTATCGGCTCACGATTCAGTATTTCAAATGTTT
Source organism: Candidatus Dadabacteria bacterium (assembly GCA_022615255.1). GTDB lineage: Bacteria > Desulfobacterota_D > UBA1144 > Nemesobacterales > CSP1-2 > CSP1-2. The sequence continues at coordinate 3,082 of JAKEHC010000023.1, forward strand.
CATTTCCGGATTCGGATTCCAATACTTCATATCCTGCCTCATTTAACATCTCTCTATAGACAAGCCTTACGTTTTGGTCATCGTCTACGACTAATATTCTATGCATGATTCACCTCGCTTTCTTTATTAACTAACTCCCCACCTAAAGGCAATTTAGATAATCAATTGCCGGATAAATATCAGATCTTAATCTAAAAGAGCCCGAGTTATCTCATTCAATGTCATCCCTAGCCTCCAGCTCCGCCTCGCTGATACTTTTTAAGATGTGTAATTACCAATACTGACTTTTGATAAACATCTAATAGGTCCATAAATATCACGCCCTTAATTCATCCCCCACATTCTTTACTCAACATTTATAAGCCAACGCCCTATCTTCAGGATTCATGATAAAAGATAGAAGCTTATTTTTTGGTTCTTTCTATCTTCTGCATGTTTTTTGCATCTTTCTCAGCTTTTGTTTCGGACGCGCTTTTTTTAACATCCGAGGTCCATGGAAGCGGATCGCTTGCCGGGAAGGTATCGGCAAGAGCTTTATCAAGCTTATCTTCACGCAATCGTTCAGAGTTGCCCTGAGTTGCATCCACTACCTTTTTTGACGACGATTGTTTGCGCGGACCGGTCTTTTTTCCCTTTAAACTCTTCATGCTGTAGCCACCCCTCCTTGATGATTGTGGGCTCACTATTTCACCATATGCCAATGAATTAAACGGCAACAGAAGACTGTTGATTTTTCGCGATTTTTCCTTCACCAATGGTTCCCTCATATTTGGGTAAATATTCACCTAGCACTCCTCGTCCACAAACCCTCTTTTTGATCGAAGTGGAGGTATGCAACCTTTCTCCGTCCGAACTGCTTTGATTTCATCTCAACATGCTCCGGTACAAATCTCAAGCCTTTTATCCTACTTGACATAAACTTAAGAACCCTTTCAAGCGCTTCCTTCTGAGTGTAGGTAAGATTTTTTATAGTTTCTAACTCCTTTTCGTTTTCATAAATCTTCATATCAAACATATGACACCTCCCATTTACTACCTACTGCTTTATTCTTAAAACCTTTTATAGCTTCTCTAATAAGTATTAGCAAATATCATGCCACATCCCCTTATGGTCATTCTAAGAACCTTAAGAAAAGGAATTAGCAAAATCTCTATTAAGCAGGTTGAATATGGTGTGTACTTATAGGTAAGAATATAAGTAAAGATATTTCTATAAGCTAGGCTCAGAAGGCGCAAAATATGATTAGGTAAATATGTACTCAGTGAAAAAGCACTTTTCGTGTTGAGGAAACAACAACATCCATACTCTATATAAGCTACCCCATCTCAATCTCACCCCCTTATTTTAATTTAGTTACTGCTCTACTAATACTATTTGCATTATTTTCTAGAATGTCAAGAAAAAATTTTGCCTTTATAATTTTTTCGACGAAATAAAATTGATCTCAATTTAAATGACGTGTATTTAAAAAAGAGATTGTACACATAGAGTAAACCTCCAGTTTCCAAACAAACTTAGTGGAAGGCTAAAGCCTTCCGCTACTCTGTGTTTGTCGTTTTGTCAGTTACTCAAAGCCCCCAGCTCCCGATTTTGTCGGGAGTAACCTCGACTATCACCGTTTTTCCCTCTTTAATCGGAAACGCCACTTCATACTGTGTATATTTCTGGTTAAGCAGTTTACTGACTTTACGAAACTCCGGTCCTTTGTGTATGACCTTAGCCTTGCCGTGTATGGTTACACCCCTGAGATAAGACCAGATCTCACTATACTCATCGCATATTAAAGCTACTTTATCATTCTCCGTCAGATTCCTAACCTTGTTTGATCCCCTTTCAGTAGCAAAATAGATGCGGTCCCCATCCATGACATGACACACAGGAACATTATGAGGCATGCCGTCTTCATCAACTGTAGCAAACCTAAGCACCCGCTGTAGGGAAACAAAATCCCTTTCTATCTTCTTTAGCTTCATCTGAGTCATGACCTCCTTTATGAGATTAATGGAACCTTCTCATTAGTATATCTTGTAATGGTATAATTTTTCACTAGGATGAAGTAACAGATAAAAGTAGTTTAAAGGGTGAGTAAATCCGGCGATTCTTATGGATATTATAGAGATTGATGGTTCATTTGGGGAGGGAGGCGGTCAGATTTTAAGAACATCCCTATCACTCTCAATCCTTGCTGGAAAACCGTTTGAGATGATAAACATAAGAGCGAAAAGAGAGAAACCAGGTCTGCGCCCTCAGCACCTTGCATCCGTACACTCGGCAGCGAGGATAAGCTCGGCTTATGTAGATGGTGGAGAGCCTCGTTCACTGAGACTCAGGTTTATTCCAAAGAATGTAAAATCAGGAGGGTATGAGTTTGATATAGGTACCGCAGGAGCGGTATCACTAGTTTTTCAGACTGTCTTTTTTCCATTAGCGCTTAAGGGTAAATCAAGCTCTATCGTATCCATAAGGGGCGGCACTCATGTCCCATTAAGCCCAAGCATAGAGTTTCTTGAAGAAGAATGGCTTCTGTTTATGAAGCGGATAGGGTTTCGTGGAGACGTGAAGTTGAAGCGCGCAGGCTTTTATCCAAAAGGGGGCGGAGAATTAATCACGAGCATCGAGCCTGTAGAGTCCATTTCCCCACTCGAGCTTAAAGAAAGAGGCGATCTTTTGAGAGTATTTGGAATCTCGGCGGTGGGAGGGCTTTCGAAAGAGGTTGCAGAAAGGGGGAGAGAGAGGGTTCTTCAAATACTCAGGGAAAACAACATTCCAAATGTTGTGAAAATAAGGGAACTACCGTCGTTTGGGAGGGGAGCAATCGTGTTTTTAAAAACGGTTTTTGAGAATACAATGGTGAGCCATAGCGCACTAGGAGAAATAGGGAAAAGAATGGAAGCTGTAGCGGAGGAGGCGTGCCAGAAGATGATTAGCTTTCTTAAAGGTGACGCAACAGTTGATGAAAACATGGGAGACCAGCTTACCCTGCCGCTTTCACTAGCAACAGGCAGATCGTTCTTTAAAGTTCCAAAAATTACTTCTCATCTTAAAACCAATGCCGAGGTTGTAAAAAGGTTCTTGCACGATGTCAAAATCCAATTTGAAAGGAATGAGGTCACAATAGAGGGAATCGGGAGAGGGGCTGAGAATTAGGGATTCGAGAAAAAACCTTAGAATTTCATAATTGTAATCACAATCCACTCGTCTGATGTCTTAAATTCTGACAAATGCGTTTCCGTGGAAAGTAGTATCTGCTTACAAGACCCTTTTAAATTCTAACAACCTAGGTAAAAAGTTTTTAGTGGCATACGGCTTGCATATTTATTATATTACTTATATAGAATGTACAAAAATCTATAGTCAAAAGGAGGTGAGATTAAATAATGTCTATTTCAGCAAAATTAAGAGATTATCTGGATCAGAACCACATCAAGTACACTTTAATCACTCACTCAAAAGCCTACACTGCACAGGAAATGGCGGCTGTAATGCATGTACCCGGCAAGGAATTAGCTAAGGTTGTTATTCTGAAGATGGATGGAAGCTTCGCAATGGCAGTCATACCCGCGCCACATAAGATAGATCTTGAAAGGTTAAGAGATGCAACTGGAGTCAAACAGGTCGAGCTTGCATCTGAAAAGGAGTTTCAGAAACTTTTTCCGGACTGCGAGGTTGGTGCTATGCCGCCATTTGGCAACTTATACGGATTACCAATCTATGCCGCAAACCCTTTGGAAAAGGACAAGGAGATCGTTTTCAACGCAGGGAGCCACACCGAGGCTATACGCATGCAATATGAAGACTTTGCAAGATTGGTTAAGCCAACCTTGATTGACTTTACCTCAGAAAAGGAATATGGGACTAAACTTAAAGAGCAAAGTTGATAATCAGGAATTCTCAACGATGTTTAATATGTCGGATTCTTAAAGATACGAATATATCTTCACTTAGCTGAAACCTTAGTC
>JAKEHC010000024.1 GCA_022615255.1 Candidatus Dadabacteria bacterium
CGAGAGCGGGCGCCGCTCTCCGTCGCGGAGACCCGCTGGGGCTGGAGCTCAGTGGGGAGAGCGCTTGAATGGCATTCAAGAGGTCGAGGGTTCAAGTCCCTTCGGCTCCACCAGTGATTTCGAATGATTAGGGTAGATTGTTACTCGGGAAGCTATTTAAAAAAGGAGGTTCTATGTGAGACTAGCTAATATTCCTTTATTTGTTTTGGCGTTGATATTTACTGCTACCCTATCTTTTTCAGAAGATAAGGAGAATAAGGATGTTTCTGCACTAGGTTTTGATTTCGGAATCTCAAAAAAGGACGCACTCGAAATCATAAAATCGCAAGGGAAGAATGTTTTAGAGGACACCGTTGATTCAAAGCGGATAAGGACAATCATCGTAGAAGGTGCGCTTATAGAACTCCCGATGGATTTAAGTAGCGTGGGCTTAGAGACAAAGCTAGAATTTTATGATGACGAACTTATGATCTCTTCGCTAGTCTTTAAGTCGAGCGACGTATTAAATCAATCTGCAGTAGAGGCTGAGCTTTTTAAATACCTAACCGGACTTTATGGAGAGCCTAGGGGAAAAGAAGAGGTACTTAGTATGACAACCTGGAGCTGGTACATTCCCGATATTGAAGTGCTTCTTAGCAATAAACCGCAGAATAATATTGCGAGAATAGATTATATTTATAAACCACTTAACCAAAGCAGGATGGAAGAGGAATTGCAGCGTAAACAAAGAGGGGAAGATGAAGATCCAGCAAAGAAGATGTTTTTAGAAGGGGATTTTAGTAAACCTCCTGAGTGATTATATACTCAAAGCTTAGCACGCCCTACTATATAGCTCATTTAATGCGCTCCGTCTGTTTTTTTTACACATACTGGGAACTCTGGGTAGTATCAAATGATAAGATTCACTTTTTGTTTGTAAAGGGGCGCTTCTATAAATTTCGTGTATAATTAATTAATAATTCAATGGGGATAAGATATGGCGGCTAAAACATTATTTGATAAGATTTGGGAGTCTCACGTTGTTTATGAGGAGCCGGGAAAACCTACTCTTCTTTACATTGATCTACACCTTGTTCATGAAGTTACCTCGCCACAGGCGTTTGAGGGGCTGCGCCTTTCCGGTCGAGGGGTGAGAAGGCCAGAGCTAACCTTTGCAACTATGGATCATAATGTACCAACGAGCGATAGGTCTCTTCCTGTTGAAGACCCAATATCTGCTAAACAGATAGAAACCCTGAGGAAAAACTGCAAAGAGCACGGCATTACCCTTTTTGACCTTAAGAGCCCTTATCAAGGGATAGTTCATATAATAGGTCCCGAGATGGGGCTTACTAAACCAGGGATGACAATAGTGTGCGGGGACAGCCACACCTCTACACATGGCGCTTTTGGCGCCCTTGCATTTGGAATTGGGACGAGCGAGGTAGAACATGTCCTGGCGACTCAGTGCCTTCTGCAGGACCGCCCGAAGGTTTTTGAGGTTCGTGTTGAAGGACGGAGGACACGAGGGGTTACTGCAAAGGATATTATACTAAGCATCATTGGGGATATTGGAACTGCTGGGGCTACCGGCACGGTGGTTGAGTATAGAGGGCAGGCGATTGAAGCCCTTTCCATGGAAGAAAGAATGACGATTTGTAATATGTCCATTGAAGCGGGAGCAAGAGCAGGCATGATTGCCCCGGATGAGAAAACCTTTATGTACTTGGAAGGAAGACCACACGTGCCAAAGGGAAAGGGTTTCGAACGATCTCTCGAATTATGGAAGCAGTTAAAAACTGATGAGGGAGCGAAATTTGATAAGAAAGTCATCCTTGATGCTTTCGAGATAGCCCCTCAGGTAAGCTGGGGAACCAGTCCGGGAATGGTTACGGATGTTACCGGTGCAGTGCCTGATCCCAATTCTTTTCCTGACCCTAATGATGTGAAAGCCGCAAGGCAGGCTCTGGAATATATGGGGCTTACTCCGGGGACATCCATTCAAGAGATTAAGGTTGATAGGGTTTTTATCGGTTCATGCACTAACTCGCGTCTCGAGGATTTAACTGCGGCAGCGCGAGTGGTAAAAGGAAAGAAGGTAAATTCACATGTGCGTGCAATGGTTGTTCCTGGTTCTCAATGGGTAAAGCGTGAGGCTGAGAAACGCGGGATTGATAAGATTCTTAAGGAGGCTGGATTTGAGTGGAGGGAATCTGGGTGCAGCATGTGTCTCGGTATGAATCCGGATATACTTGCCCCTGGTGAGCGGTGTGCCAGCACCTCTAATAGGAATTTTGAGGGTCGTCAGGGAAAGGGCGGAAGAACCCATCTTGTGAGTCCCATAATGGCTGCGGCTGCAGCGATAGAGGGGCATTTCGTTGACATACGAGAGTGGGGTCTGGATGAAGATTTATAGCGGGAGGAGAAGATATGGAGCCTTTTAAAACTTTAACCGGGGTTGTCGCCCCGTTAGATAGGGTAAATGTTGATACTGATCAAATCATTCCAAAGCAGTTTTTAAAGCGGATAGAGCGGACAGGTTTTGAAGATTTTCTCTTTTATGATTGGCGGTATCTTCAAGATGGAAAACCAAACCCTGAATTTGTCTTAAATCATGAAAGCTATAAGGGGGCTACGATACTGCTTGCGCGAAATAATTTTGGATGCGGAAGCTCGCGAGAACATGCCCCATGGGCACTCAAGGACTATGGATTTCATGTAATCATCGCGCCATCATTTGCTGATATATTCTTCAGCAACTGTTTTAAGAATGGGATGCTTCCGATCGTTTTACCTGAGAGTGTGGTAGAAGATATATTTAAAAGGGTTTTTGCAAATAAAGGTTACAGTATTAAAGTCGATTTAGAATCCCAAATTCTTACGGATGGTAAAGGCTTTAGCGTTTCATTTGAGATAGACGCTTTTAAGAAAAGGTGTCTTCTTGAGGGGCTGGATGATATAGGTCTTACACTAAAACATGAAGATAAAATCCGTGCCTATGAGGAGCGTCAGTTACTGGTCGACAACAGTTATATTAAATCCCCCTAAATCCCTTCTTCGACGGGCTTCGTTCAGTGTAAACTCTGTGAAGCGATCTAATAATTTTGTGACGTATTATTATAAGTCCAGTTGCCCCCCCTCCCACCAGCAATACCGGCGGGCAACGCATTTATTCTAATTACAATAGGTGGATTACTTCATTCCTCGCAGCAACTGATAAGGAATGTCTGCCTATATGCCGATACCCTACAGTTTGCTTGAGTGTTATTGATTAAATAAGATTTATAAATAGTACCTAGAGGTTAGAGTTTACCCGGATTTTAATTTAAGATATTGAGAGATTAGAGGAGCACAGAATGAGTATTTTGACAAGAGATGAAGTTTTAGGCGAGATAAGAAAAGGCAATATCAAAATAGAGCCCTTCTATATGGAATATCTGGGTCCTGGTTCACTAGATCTTCATCTCAGCAGCGAATTCAGGGTTTTTAAAAACATGAGAAGGGTTATTGAAATAAACGATAATGCAAACCATGAAGACGTTACTGAGAAAATTACAGTAGACGATCACTTAATACTAAAGCCCGGAGAGATGGTACTAGGAATTACAAGGGAAAAAATTACTTTATCCCATAATATTTGCGGATGGCTAGAGGGTAGGAGTAGATTTGCGAGGCTTGGGCTTTTGGTGCATATCTCAACTAGTTTCATACAGCCCGGAATCAGTAACAAGCAGTGCTTAGAAATAATTAATTTCAGCCCTATGCCCCTTGCTTTATATCCGGGAACGGCTATATGTCAATTTATATTTCAGAGAACTGCGGGGGAGGCGCGCTACGAGGGTAGGTTTATGAAGCAGGATGAAGGAAATTTTTGAAAAAGGATTGTGCGCGTGATTAGTTCTTAACTACCGATAAGGAGTTGATACATGTAGGGGCGGGGTTACCCCGCCCCTACTATCTTTAATATACACATGACCTAGCCAGGTTGTTGGCAGCTCCTTGATAAATATGGATACAGAAAGGCTGCCTGAGAGCGGTTCTCCCTCTATCGGCTAAAATGTCGGCGAGCTGTTTTGCTTTCTTAGCATCGGGCGGAGAACCCACTGCTTTAGATGATGCCTGAACCCAAAGGGAAACAGGAGACTTCCATTGAGCGCTTGTAACACCTGGAAGACCTTTAACTATGGCAGTGAAGTGTTTTTGAGAAGGTGTTAACTCATACTCTGCAAGA
>JAKEHC010000159.1 GCA_022615255.1 Candidatus Dadabacteria bacterium
AGGGCCCATCGTTATTAGAGTAGAAAGAAAAAAAGGGTTGTTTCAGTCACGACCAGGGCGAGGCAAGCCTCGCCCCTACAAGTGACCTACCCGGTGAGAGGTTATCATAATTATCAGGGGGAAGACAAATAGCAGAAATAAAAATAAAGGATTGCATCAGTCACGAGCAGGGCGAGGCACGCTTCGCCCCTACAAGTGACCTACCCTTCTATTATTTTCCGGCGCCTATTACCTGAGACTTGCACGAATCACATTCACAACCAACCATCCACCCAAAAACCCTAGATTCTTTTCGGCAAATTGGACAGCTAATCCTAATCAGATGACCCTCCCGTCCCTTTGTTTCAGAAACAATGCTCCAATTACGAACCGGTGATCCCGGACACTCCCAACATATCCTTGTTACTGTCATGTTGTTCCCTCCTTAAAAACAAGATACTTCGCTGCCCCTTCGCTAGCCTCTTCGCTTCGCTCAGAGCTTCGGCTCAGTATGACAGATCAAATTTAAGCAAAATTTCACTAACCTTAATCCTTAATATATCGCCAGACTAAAAATGTCGCATTAAATTTATTTGTTGTCAATAAGCGATGGGAGTCAAGATATGATTATTGACTTGAGGGAGTAATTCTTCTATGATGTAAGTAAGAAAGCGGAGCTATATTCAAAATATAAAACGCATCCTTGAGAAAACCCGAACTATTTAAGAAATAGATGCAAGACCCCGTAGAAAAACCAAAAAAGGTGATAATAATAGGCGCTGGGCCTGCCGGTCTAACAGCCGCTTACGAGCTTTGTAAGGCTGGTATCCAGTCTTTAGTATTGGAAAAGGATAATATGGTGGGTGGGCTAGCAAGAACCCTGAACCATAGCGGGTATTATTTTGACATGGGGGGGCACCGCTTTTTCACCAAAGTTAAGACAGTAGAAAACATGTGGCACGAGGTTCTTGGGGAGGATTTTCTCAAGCGCAGTCGTTTATCAAGAATCTATTATAACAAGAGGTATTTTTACTATCCCCTGCGCGCCTTTAACGCCCTATCAGGGCTTGGGTTTTGGAATAGCTTTCTTATTCTTCTAAGCTACCTAAAGGCTAGACTTCTTCCAGACAAACCGGAAGAAACATTTGAGAAGTGGGTCTCGAACCGATTTGGAAAACGACTTTACAAAACCTTTTTTAAAACATACACAGAAAAGGTCTGGGGAATACCATGCAATGAAATCAGAGCCGAATGGGCAGCCCAAAGAATAATGGGCCTTTCGCTTTTATCCGCTCTTAAAAACGCTCTCTTAGACCAGAAGAACTCCCATAAAGGAGTCATTATCAAAACCTTGATAGATTCATTCCACTACCCTAAGTTAGGGCCAGGCATGATGTGGGAGAGGGTAGCCGATATAGTTCAGAAGGATCGAAGCGACGTCCGATTAGGGTCAGAAGTCAATAGATTCTTTTGGAGCGGCGATAGAATCGATTCATTGGAAATAAAAGTCAACGGGCAGAATGAACTGGTAAATGGAACGCACTTTATCAGCACTATGCCAATTAGGGAGCTAATTCAAAAATTTGAGCCTGCTGTCCCTGAGAGAGTGCTTAAGGCGGCGACGGACCTTAACTACAGAGACTTTCTAACAGTGATACTTGTTATTAATAAGCGCGATCTTTTTCCAGATAACTGGATTTATATTCACGATCCCAATGTAAAGGTAGGGAGGATTCAGAATTTCAAGAATTGGAGCCCCTATATGGTTCCAGACCAGAATAAGACCTGTCTCGGGCTTGAGTATTTTTGTTTTGAAGGCGACGGGCTTTGGACAAAGTCAAATCAGGAGTTGATCGAGCTAGGGAAGAAGGAGCTTGAGATATTGGGCCTGGCACTTGCATCCGACGTCGAGGACGGGACCGCCGTGAGAATGGCTAAAGCCTATCCGGTCTATGACTCAACATATCAAGAATCGCTCACGATTATACGTCAATTCTTGAGCCAAATACATAACTTGCATCTCGTTGGCAGAAACGGGATGCATAAATACAATAACCAAGACCACTCCATGCTTACCGCGATGTTAGCCGTGAAAAACATCTTAGGGGCAAATTACGATCTATGGCAGGTTAATGCTGATGAGGAATATCATGAAGAGATTAGAGTGGGTGATGGAAAGGAGGCTGATGAATTTGCCCTTCTTTCGTCTACTCAGCCACAGATACCCGAGAGGAGTTTAGCCCGGACTAAAAAGCTTGACTCCAATGAAATTATTATACGGGCTTTCGCCAGGGTTGATAAACTAGCTTTTGCCATTGCTGTGGGCTCTGTGTGCGGATTAGCCATCTTTATCACAACCCTCTTTTTGATCATAGAGGGTGGAAAAATCGGTGACCGCAATCTCCAACTGCTTGGGCAATATTTTATTGGGTATACGATAACGGTTAAGGGAGCCTTTGTAGGAATGGGTTATAGCTTCTTCTGGGGATTCATCTGGGGTTGGTTGATTGCATATTTGCGCAACCTCTCTTCGGGTTACTTCATTCACAGGGCAAGAAGCAAGGCAGAATCTTCATCGTTCAGAAATCTGTTGGATTATATATGATGCGTTTTAATCCGATCATTCCCTGTCATGGGGAAAAGATACAATGCAAACTCAAGGAGAAATCTCAACGCAGGGAACGCATATATGCGTTCCAGATTCTTCGTTGCCCCTTCGCTGACGCTCAGGGCTTCGGCTCAGAATGACAGCATTGTAGGGAACGCATATATGCGTTCCCTACACTCATTGCGGGACTGGAAAGTCCCGCCTATCGAGGGCCTATCGTTATTAGAGTAGAAAGAAAAAAGGGGTTGTTTCAGTCACGAGCAGGGCGAGGCACGCCTCGCCCCTACAAGTGACCTACCCTAATTGTTTTTATCATTATGGCGATGAAAATGACGAATAATAATATGTCGGAGGAAGAGAAGTTATTAAAAGCAGTTGCAAGGTTGAATGCCACCTCGCTTGGCTTAATTCTCGGTCTCCTTCTCGGCTTAGTTATCTTCCTTGCAACAAACTGGCTTGTGATCAAAGGTGGACCCGTTACACGCGGTGGAAAGGAGATCATAGGTCCACATCTGCAGCTGCTTAGCCAATTCTTTATAGGATACTCAGTCTCCTTTTTAGGAAGCATCATCGGATTTCTATATGGCTTTGCAGTCGGAACACTGGGCGGAGCATTGATTGGCTGGATCTATAATTGGATTGTTGATTTAAAGAAATGAAGGAAATTCTCAAGTTAAAGATTAGCAATGCGTAGGATTCTTTTTGCCTATCCAGAGGTTTCGCCGATTTTTCCAAATGGTGGGATAGGAACTTTTGTATTCGAGGCATCCCGTCTTCTGGCTGGCAGTGGTGAGTGGGAGGTTGACATCCTGACAGATACAACTTACGCACCTTACATCACACAGGGAGATTTTAGAAATGCAGAGAAAATATTTAAAGATGCTGGAGTCCGTCTAATCGATCTTGACCGCGAGACTCCGGTCTTACAGGGTTGGGAATCTCCCGATGTTACCCGCTCTGAGCTGTATCATGCGCACATCGCTCGGCTGAATTCTGAGAAGAATTACGATATTATTGAATTCCCGGACTGGCGCGCACCAGGTTTTTTTGCAGTTCGTCACAAAAGAACCACAAAGTCTTTTAGCAATACGCTCATAGTCGCTCATCTCCATTCTTCAACGAAGGATGTTAGGGATTGGCAAGACGGCTATTTTTTAAATAAAAATGACCTGTATTGTCACTTTATGGAAGAGTATGTTAAGAAGTATTCAGATGTCGTTATAAGCCCAACTGAGTTCCTTTTGAGACCCGTTCGTCAAACACAGCATATCTTTGAGAAACCCTTATATAGGAACGGATACCCAATTTCATCTGCTAATGCGCCGATTTCTAATACAATAGCGAGAAATAGCAATTCTAATGTGATTTCAGTTGCATGCGTCAGTCGCTTAGAGCTCAGAAAGGGCCAAGACGTATTTGCTAAAGCGATTAAGCATCTTTCAGAATCAAAGTATTTTGATGATAGGGTGCAGTTCACTTTCTGCGGCAGAGATAATATAGGGTATGGTCGCGATGAGTGGATGTCGCAATCGATCCGTCGGATTCTAAAGGGGGTCAAGAACTGGAAGATAATTAAGCCTAAGAGCCGCCAGGACCTTGCTCAATGGCTAGCCTCCGAGGTGGATATATGTGTAGTCCCATCCAGGGGTGACAATTATCCTAACGTAGTGATGGAAGCCTCTCGCGCCGGATGTTACGTTATAGCTAGTGATGCAGGCGGAATCCCTGAGATCCTCAGAGATTATAAGATTACAGGGGCTTTGTTCCCGTCAGGAGACAGTCATGCCCTCGAACAGGAGATAATTAAGGCGATCAAAAATGTCCGTGATAATCCGGGCATTAGATCCAAGATCTCTGAAATGCTTGAGGAGAACCGCAAGATACAGGCAAATCGCACCCTTTCTATATACGACGAAATGGCGAAGCATAGCGAGAAACGGAAGGCTCTCACCGTCAGTAAAAAGGCAAATCCACGAGTTAGTGTAATCATACCATTCTATAATTCCCATCAAAATGCGATTGACACTATCCAATCTGCATTTGCCTCAAACTATCCCGATTTTGAGGTCATTCTCGTTAATGATGGATCGGATAGTCAGGAATCCCTTGAATTCCTTAAAGAGGCTGAAAAACAATTCCCAAACCTCATCATCATTCATAAACAAAATGGCGGCATTGGAGACACATTAAACACAGGCATTAATTTTGCATCCGGAGAATTCATTCTACCAGTTCATGCGGATAATATTTTGTTGCCGAATATGCTACCCTGCTGTAGTCGGGTTCTCTCCGAGCGACAAAACCTGGCTTACGTGACAACCTACTTCGAATGTGTAAGGGAAGATCAGGCGAGGATTCCTTGGCAATTATCACATGATCCAAAGCCGCTTGGCGCCGTAGAGCCATTTGTTCTTATGGAAAACACGATTGGCAACACACCGGCAATGATAAGGAAAAGCGCCTTGGAATCGGTCGGAGGCTATTCTACTAACCTCTTCGGCATGGAGGATTGGGACCTGTGGTTGAAATTTCATGAAAAGGGTTTGGGAGGTGACGTCTTACAGGAGGTCCATTACATCCACCGATTACAATCTGACGGCATATCCCATTCCCTCAATGCCTTGAACGGCGTTCGCCTAAAACAATCAGTTTTGCGAAAGCACGAGCGTTTGCTAAAAGAGCATTCTCTAGCTATCGCCAGCTTATTTTTAAATGAGTATAAACATGAGGGGCTGGGACCAGACGAAGATTGGACACTCCTGAAGGACATGCTTCGCCGCGCCGTGCAAGAACCTAGACTTACATTTGGGTATATGGCTGGGAAACTTAAGCGCGGCATGAGAAAAGAGGTTAGCAACCTTCATTTTGTCAAAACACTCATAGGATTTATGAAAAAATCCCCCTAAACATCTCTCTTTAAGAAAAAGGGTTGTGTGGTTTTCCATCTTACCATAAATTGCAAAAATCGTTTTTCTCTATAAACCTCTCGACGACAATGCCAGCACAGTTTCGATTAGAACCTTCCGTCGGAACAGGGAGGATCCTGCGGGTGTGTATTACGCTGGCAACAGTCCTATGTCTCGCATACGCTGCCCAGAA
>JAKEHC010000025.1 GCA_022615255.1 Candidatus Dadabacteria bacterium
AGCTGGTAGGTCAGACATTCCTGACCAGTGAGATAATTTTAAATGTATCTCACAGGTCCTGTCTGACACTTTCATTGCAACCCAGGATAGGCGGGACTTTCTAGTCCCGCACACCAGTCTTCATGTAGGAGCGGCTTCTATCCGCGATAACTCACGCCAGACATGCCCCGTAGGGGCTGAACCCTGTCCTTGCCGTGAGCCCTGAGCCGAGTCGAAGGGTCAGTTCAGCCTGCCCTTTTCCTTATGTAGAGACATGCCACGGTCCTTCGACTAACTCTCAAACCTTTTCTCGGAGAAAAAGTTATCAAGAAAAGAAGACATAATTTTAGGATTCGTTAAGTTAGAAAATTCCTCCCACCTTTTTATCATTTCCTTCCGCACCTCTCCATAACCTCTAATGACCGCCCCGCCTTTTGCTGAAAGAAGCGCTGAGTGTGGGCTCTGAGTTAAACAACGTTTAATATGCTCAATGTATTTTTCAATGAGGGCATTTTCCTTCTCGTATCTATAAGAACGCCTTCTCAAGAATCTCAATTTTGACATCCCCTTAAGAAGAAGAAATCCAAGGATATGATTAGTAAATATCTCCGTTTTAAGGGAGATTCTGTGTCTCGAGAGTATTCTGTCTAAAAACTTCCCTAATGAGTTTGGAAGAATGCCATAAATCTCATCAAGTTCAGGTCTGAAGAAATCTATAACCCAGAAGACATCGGTATTCTGAATTCTATAAAGCCTTTTTATTCGCTCAAATCTTTTCTTGCTAGTTTTATTTTCAGCGACTCTTATAATATCTTCATACATCATCCTTACAGCTAATACTTTTGCAAATTCTTCCATTAATTCATTAAATCCTTCAGTTTTTCCGATTGTTAGGTTGATATAGGAATTAAGGTCATTAACTCTGGTGATATAAAGCTCTCCATACTTTATGTCCTGATAGGCAAGAAGCTGTCTTAAAGCTTCAACCAGAACATCTTTTACATCTTTGCCATATATGGACTCAAGCTTTGCAATTGACTCCTTAATATAACCCTCAGGCAGAGTAGGGGTTTGATTAATTTTAGTGGCTTGTTGAATCAAGCCCTTATTTAAAAGTTCGTGCCCAAAGGCGAATTCTCTCAGATTTCTCTCAGGCTCTATCCCTACAGCTCTTATCGCCTTCTCATAACTCTCTCGTCTAATTATCGGAATGTATCCTGAGGCGCATAACAACCCAAGAAGATGCGCGTTACTAAAATCGTCAATGCCCATCTTATGGATATCTATTACAATGTGATGCTTAGAATTATCTTCTATAAGGCTACGAAAATTCTTATAGGTATATATATCTCGTTTTAGGGAGAGCTTTTCATAGGTAGTATAGTATCTGTATGTTGTTCCAAGAACGTTACAGCTTTCACCTCCATATCCTTCTTTGAGGGTGCGGAGAAGCTCCAAGAATTCCTGCGAAATAATAAGATCGAGCCTTCCCTTCTCAGGAAATGGAGAAAACGGTGCGTTACCATTACCAATTTCTATATACGAAAGCGTTCTGCCTGTGCGTTGGCTTACGCCTGGAAGGTTTAAGACATTTGGCTTGAGTCCTTCGAGAATGGCTGCGGCAGATAGCCATTCTACAAAGACCCCAACCCCTAAGCCGCCTACAGATGGAATGAGTATTTTCATCCTAACCGACTAACCTCTCTATAACAAAATTTCTTACTCTAAACATAACTCTTTCATACAAGGATGGGTTAATGACCCTATCCACTTGATAGAACGAAGGGCATAGACGAGCTGTATGAGCGACATCGCCGCAAAGTCCGCATCCTATGCATGAGTAGTCTATCCAGGCGATTTTATCGTTTTTTAGAGGATTCGGATTGTTTCTCACAGTAAGAGAAGGGCAACCATTATATGAGATGCAAGAATGATCGCCTGTGCATACATCCTCATCCACGCCGAGTTTTCTTTCAACCCAACGATTGTTTGAGCTCAAAGCGTCTGACTTAATCTTTTTTATCTTTCTTCCTGCTTCAAGCGCGCATTCGGCATCCGATATTATTACCTTTAATCCTTTATAGTTTGATTTATATGCTTCCCTTATTGTTTCAAGCGACTCCTCCACGTTATAAGGGTCAACCACCCTTATCCATTTTACACCCATGCCTTTCAGTGTTTTTTGTATATCGGTCTCAGGTTTACTATATAATTTCTTTAATAAGGGATATGGACCCTTCATTGCTTCTTTGACTCCTTGATGTTCTTTAATTTCTTGAGTTGCCTTGGCGTAGAAAGGTTCTTCTGATGCCCCGTCATAGCTGTATGATAGTTATAAAAAATCACTAACACCGCGTCCTGATCGTTTCTCAGTGCGTTAACAACACTTGTTGTAAGCCCGCTATGCCAGAACGTACCATCCCCCATGAATGAAATTACCCTTTCTCCGCTTTCGTTAATCCTTGAGAGGGCGCTCGAACTCGCCATTCCGGTTCCCATCCCTGTAACAGAGCCTTTAAAATCAAATGGAGGCAGTCCCCCTAGGGCATAACACCCAATGTCGCTACTAAATAGAAACCGTGCTCCAGGGTTTTCCTTCCTTAGTATTTTTATCGCTGAAAAGATGGGTCTTTCGGGACAACCTGTACAAAAGGTTGGGCGTCTTTCAGGAATCACTAAGCCTGCCCTCTGCTCTGAGTCATGAGTGATATCGAAGGATCTAAGGGTCGAAGGATCGGGAATCTGAACATTTATATCAACTGGGACCCCAAAAAATTTAGATAGCCCATAAACTACGGTTTCATAAGAAACTTCACCTGCTTTTGGAATAAAATCTTTCCCTGAAATCTTTGCAGTGAGTCCATTTGCTTGAGCTATAGCCCTAATCTCTTTCTCTAAAAGGTTGGGCATTCCCTCTTCTACTATTAGCACGCTTTCCTTATCAGCAAGGAACTCGGCTACCTCGGTTTCTACAATAGGATATAGACAATGAAGAGAATAAACTGAACACGCCCTGTCAATGGACGTAAATGCCTCAAGCACAATGTTTGTCAATATTCCATGGGTTATAATTCCTACGCCCTTATTCGGGTGGTGGTAAATCTTGTTTATCCCCGTATTCTTCACAAATTCGGCTGCTCTCGGAAGCCTTAGGTTATACTTCTCTGCCTCCTGTATCAGTGTATGAGGTGGAAAAGGCAATTTTTCCAAAATCTCTTCTTTTATCCGGATTCTTTCTGGTATCTTGTTATCTTTAGCCCTTATTACCTGAGACATATACCCAACTCTGCTTCTCACAAGAACAATGACAGGCGAGCCTGAGTATTCTGATAAGGTAAAGCCATCTTGTATTAAATCTGTAAGATGCTGAAGCGATGCGCCTGGATCCATTATAGGAAGCCCGGATTTATATGCAAAGGGAAGTGTTTTTTCAGCAATTATTGTGTTATTGCAGCCATAATCTTCTCCCACAAGGATTAGAGCTCCGCCTGTAACTCCTGACGCCGTTACATGAGCTACGGCGTCTGCCGCGACATTGAATCCAACGACCTTAAAAGCAACTGCGCCTCTCACAGGGTTGCTTATCGATGCCCTGAGCGTTGCCGCAGCCGCGGCTTCATTAGTTGATTCATCTGCATAAATACCTAGATCCTTTAATACAGTACCCTTTACTCTATCCACCAAACTGGTAACTGTTGCTGTAGGAGAACCTGGGTAACTGGTAAAATAAGATATTCCGCTTTCAAGAAGGGACTTGAGAATTACAAGCGCTCCATTCCCAAAATACTCTTTTCCATCTCCGAGAAGCAGATGTTTATCAATCTCTCTATCGTATAGGGCCACCATGACTACCTCCCCCTATGTTAAACAGACCATACCCTTTTTATAGGTATAACTTTTAAGCTCAACATAATAGAGAACGATATTATATATATATTTCTTACCCCTGACGCCCCTATCCATTTTAAATTATACGAAATATATCAGGCAATTTCAAGGAATATCTGCCCTAGCTAAGCGAGCAAGATTGGTCTTTTAGGCAGAAAATATAAGCAATCGAGAACTCTCATGGATCTTCCGAATTCATCCACCTGGTGATATAATTAATAATAGTAGTGGATTGTGCGGCTGGTGGTTTTTCGCGGGTGGTAAATTAAGCGGCTTGTCTGAAAACTAATATTAGGTTTTTTGTGTCTAAACCTAGTAATTGGGAGTGATGTATAAATGGTATGGATATTTAGCGAAGAGCATGAGATATTTCGTAGGAATGTTCGGCAGTTCGTCGAAAAGGAGGTAATGCCACACACAGAGGAATGGGAGGAAAACGGAGAGATTCCACGCTCGGTATGGAGAAGGATGGGTGAGCTTGGTTATCTTGGAATCGAGTATCCCGAAGAATTCGGTGGCGGGGGTGGAGATTTCATCTCAACCCTTGTTTTCATGGAGGAGATTTCAAGATGTGGAGCGATGGGATTTCCGATAAGTGTAAGTGTACACACGGATATGGCATCTCCATATCTTTTTGCTTCGGGAACTAATGAACAAAAAAGAAAGTATCTTCCTAGAATAATAAGTGGAGAAGCAATCTCTGCTATAGCTATTACTGAATCAAGTGGTGGCTCTGATGTTGCAGGAATTCATAGCTATGCGAAAAGAGCAGGGAGGCATTACATTTTAAATGGAAGTAAGATATTTATTACAAATGGTATAAATGCTGACATTTACTTTGTAGCGGCAAGAATAGGAGAAGTGAACGAACGTGCTCGCTATAAAGGGATTTCTATTTTTATCGTTGAAAAAGGAACGCTTGGTCTCGTTGTCGGCAGAAAACTTGATAAAATGGGCTGGCTATGTTCTGATACAGCAGAACTTTTCTTTGAGGATTGCCGTGTTCCTTCAGAAAACCTTCTGGGGTTAGAAGGTGAGGGATTTCATGAAATTATGAAAAACTTTCAGCGTGAGAGGCTTGTAATATCAATAGTATCAGTTTCTGCATCACAAAAAGTGTTTGAAGACACAATTGCTTACGCACGTGAAAGGGTCGTTTTTGACCGCCAGCTTTCAAAGCTTCAGGTGATACGCCACAAGATTGCTGATATGGCAACTCAGATTGAAGCCGCGCGTCAACTTACGTATTATGTCTCTTTGCTTTTCAGCCAAGGAAAAGCAACAGACAAAGAAGTGTCTATGACAAAGCTTTTTACAACAGAGGTTGCAAATCGGGTTGCATATGATGCCTTGCAGATTCATGGTGGTTATGGATACATGCGTGAATTTCCTGTGGAGCGTTTCTATAGGGATGCCCGTGTTCTCACAATTGGGGCGGGGACGTCAGAGATAATGAAAGAAATCATCGCTAAGAGGCTTGAGCTTTGAATTAGTTTAGAGGATGATTCAACCCTTCGACAGACTAAGGAGGTTCATGATAAACGGAGGATTAAAACGCGGTGATCTAAAGATCGCCGCTACTTACCCCTCTAGGGGGAGGGATGGGAGTGGGTGATGAAATAATATTTCACAAGTAGCGGAGGTCTTTAGACCTCCATAAATGGAGTCCTAAAGGATTCCGCTACAATTATACTCTTACATCGAAACCACATCGATGTAACTCCAAAAAAGAGGATTACGCTTCTTGAAGGTTGCCATAATTGGTGTTGGACAAACCTCATATGGAAATAAGAAACACCAGTCAATTGATGAGTTGGTATTTGAGGCTACAAAAAAAGCCTTAGATGATTCGGGTCTTGAAAGGGAAGAGATAGAAAGCGTTGTTACTGCTGGCTCAGATGCACTGGATGGTCGTGGTATATCGAATATGGTGATTGCGGGTGGTTCTGGTGCTTACTTAAAAGACGAGGTTAAAGTTGCTGATGGCGGTATTTATGGGCTTATATTAGGATACTTGAGAGTAGCATCTGGCGTATTCGATAATTCACTTATAGTAAGTTGGACTAAATCATCTGAGGTTTCTACTGATTTAGTTAGCAACCTGTCTTTTGAGCCGTTATATCTTAGGAGCTGTGGGCTTAACTCTATAACCTCGCTTGCTCTTCAGACCTCGACTTATATCGGTAGAGCAGATGTTAAAGACGAGGATGCTGCAAAGGTAGTTTTAAAAAATAGAGAAAACGGCTTAAAAAATCCACTTTCTCACCCTTTGCAAAAACCTTCAATAAAAGAGATAAATTCGAGTAGGTTTGTTTCTTATCCACTGAGAGAAAGCTATCTTCCACCAGAATCAGACGGCGCTTGTGCTTTAGTGATTGCTTCGAAAAAGAGGGCAAAATCTCTCAAAAAAAACTGTGCTTGGATCTTGGGTCTAGGATGGGTTATTGATGAGTATTACGCAGGTGACTTAATCGTAGAGACACGCCATGGCGTTTCTCTACCTTTGTTAAAGAGATCATCCGAGATGGCATATAAAATGGCAGGGGTTGAAAATCCGATTAGTGAAATTGATGTTGCAGAGGTAAGCGATGTTACGCCATATCATGAGATGATGATATACGAGGCTCTTGGATTTTGCAGGGATAGGGAAGGAAAGGTACTTATCAGAGATGGAACTACAAAAATGGGTGGAGGGCTTCCTGTAAATCCTTCAGGCGGTATTCTCTCATCAAACCCTATTTTTACATCGAGTCTTGTGAGGGTGGCAGAGGGAGCACTCCAGGTAATGAGAAAAGCGGGAAAAAGGCAAGTAAAAAATGCCAAGGTAGCTTTAGCGCAGGGGTTTACGGGGATGTCAACACAGGGGAGTTGTGTTGTGATTCTTGGGAGTTGATACATTATGTGCCACCAAGTCGTAAAGACACAAAGAGAATTCTTTCCTTAGTGTCTCGGTGTCTTTGTGGTGTTAATTCGGAATGTAAATGAAACCTCATCGCATTGGTATCATAGGAGTAGGGCAAACAAAATACGTTACGAGAAGGGATGATGTAATTTTGCCTGAGCTTGCAAGGGAGGCGGCGGTTATTGCTTTAGAGGACGCTGGGATTGAATTTAAAGATATTGACGCCATAGTGTTTTCTCTTGCCCTTGACGCTTTGGAAGGGGTAGAAGGAGCTGAGAAATGGTGTGCTGGAACGGTGGGCGGTTTTAGAAAACCATTTCTTAGGGTACATACAGGAGGTGCAACCGGAGGCTCAGCTGTACATACTGGTTTTTTTCATATTGCATCTGGGCTTTTTAATTGTGTTCTTGTTTTAGGTGCGGAAAAGATGGGAGAAACCCATGAAGCTCAAAATGTGCTCAATCAAATTTTTGATCCGATATATGAAAGACAGGTTGCGATCAATGCTGTGAATATGTGTTCTTTTCAAGCGATGAGGCACATGAAAAAATACGGGACTACTGAGTACCACCTGGCTCTTGTAGCTGTGAGAAGCCGCAAAAACGCCTTAAGAAACCCCTATGCCCATATAAAAAAGGAAATTACAGTAGAAGAGGTCTTAAACTCTAGGGTTATTTGCTATCCACTAAAGCTATATGACTGTTGTCCAAGGTCAACCGGAGCATGTGCAGTAGTGATGGCTTCTGAAAGGTTTATAAGGAAGCTAAACAAGAGGGACGTGGCGTGGATAAAGGGTGTTGCCAGTTGCACAAATACCTATTTTATGGGGGATCGAATGGACGATTCTGGAATTAACGATCATGCTGATGCAGAGGGTTTATTCTTAGCGGCAAAAAGGGCTTATGAGATGGCGGGTATTTCAGACCCAAAAAAGGAAATCGAAGTTGCAGAGATATACGCCCCTTTCACTACAACGGAGCTTTCAGCAGTCGAGGCTCTAGGGTTTTGTGAAAAAGGCGAATCTGGTATAAGCAATGAAAGAGGGGTCTTCGATATAGATGGGAAAATACCTGTGAATCCTTCTGGAGGAGTTCTTACAGCTAATCCAATAAGCGTTACTGCCTTAGCCAGGGTTGCAGAAGCGGCGCTTCAAGTGATGGGAAAAGCCGAGGAAAGACAGGTTGAAAAGGCAAGAACCGCTGTGGCTACAGGAGAAGGCGGCTCCCTTCAGTTTTATACAGTGACGGTTTTATCAGACGAGATGTAGTGGCAACCCTTGCGTTTGCCCAGAATAGGGCAGATGCAATAACTGTCCCTACAAAATAATCAACGGAGATAAATAAGTGAAAGATGACCTAATATTCATTGCTCAGCGTTGGGACATAGAATTTAAACATGCCGCCGGAGAAACCGCCAGCACATTTTTTAAGGCAATCATGCAAAGAAGAGAAATACTTGGAAGGTTATGTCCAAAATGTAAAAGGGTGCTTCTTCCTCCACGCTCCTTTTGTGAGAGGTGTTTTGTTGAAACCAGCGAATGGGTTAAGGTTGGTGGAGAAGGAAAGATACAGTCTTTTACCATTGTCTATGAAAAATTTGAAGGGCTTCCTCCACCACCTTATGCTATAGCCTATGTTTTATTAGATGGAGCAAGCACGGCTATGGTGAACTTTGTGAAAGGATTAGATCTAAATAATTTAGATCAGGCTATAAAGAAAATCAAAATCGGAGCAAAAGTGAAAGTGGCTTTCAAAAGAAAAAGAGAAGGGAGAATTACAGATTTTTGGTATGAGTTGGTTTAACCGATTCTTGGTATGACTTCCTTTCCAAAAAGATTTATACATTTACATATCGTTTCGTGTTTTGCTTGAGGGAATACCATTCGACAGGTTATGTAATTAATTCCAAGTTCATCTCTATATCTTTTTATTTCTCTTAGATAATCATCGGGGTCCCCAATTATAAAACGGTCTTCGGCTAGATAATTAAATAACGGGTCATCTAATCCAGTAAGCTGCTTTCCTCTAACAAACATCTTAACCCCTAAGCTAAAGTAGAATTTATACATATTGATTATGTATTTATCAGCCTCCTCTTTAGCTCTTTTTTTATCCCCGGCGATATAAGCCTCTCTGAGCAGTATATGCTCGGTGCCGCTTGGTTCTCTTCCCTCTTTTATAGCGGCATCGTTGTATATATTTATTGTATCCCTAACCATTTGTATTGTTCTTCCGGGACCAATGAGAAGCGGGTAGCCGAGTCTCCCGGCGCGTCTTATGGCGGGTTCTTCAAAAGCGCCGATATAAATAGGGATGTGCGGTTTTTGGACAGGCTTAGGCGTAACGTTAAGCTTATTAAACTTATAGCGTTTTCCCTGATATGAAAAATTATTCTCAGTCCATGATTTTAGAATAATATCAATCCCTTCCTCCATTCGGGAGGGCCTCTGTTTCATTGGGATTCTAAAGCCCTCGAATTCCTCTTTTCGGTAGCCAATAGCAATGCCGAGAATGAACCTTCCGTTAGATATGTTATCAACGACGGCGGCGTCTTCTGCTACCTTTATAG
Organism: Candidatus Dadabacteria bacterium; assembly: GCA_022615255.1. Classification (GTDB taxonomy): domain Bacteria; phylum Desulfobacterota_D; class UBA1144; order Nemesobacterales; family CSP1-2; genus CSP1-2. The sequence goes on from JAKEHC010000025.1 coordinate 9,338, forward strand.
GGTTGTTAAGAGGGAGTATTAACACACCTGTGCCGATTTTTATTCGTTTGGTCACGGAGGCGATTGCGGAAGCAGTAACAAGGGGCGAAGGGCAGTACCCATCTTCAAGGAAATGATGCTCTGAGATCCATGCTGAATCGAAGTTAAACTCCTCTGCGAGTTTTACTTGCTCAATGGTATTTCTATAAAGCTCGGCGTGGGAATAAGGATTTTCAGGATGTGTCTGCATGCTAAAAAGTCCGATTCCAAATTTCATTTGATGTCCTCTTTTAAAAAAGTTGATAATTATAACATTTTTCCTCATCCGCTCACATCGTTTGACCCTTTGAGCAGGCTCAGGACTACCCTCGTGTGAGAGGGTAAGAGTGAGGGTTTCTTGAAAACCATGTGGTCTATTGTTTATAATGACATGGAAATTTTCTTTGCGAGGTGAAAAAATGGGAAAAGATATTAAATTCGGATTATCAGCTCCTATGCCGGGGGCTGATTTAAACGGACTCTTAGATTTCTCAGTGAAGGTAGACAAACTCGGTTTTGATAGCGTATGGTATCCCGACCATGTTGTTTTTGTGTCGCCAACAGAGGCACATGAGGCGTGGACGGTAGCCACTGCCGCCGCAATGAAAACAAAGAATATAAGCCTTGGCACTGTTTCAGACCCTCATAGAATGCATCCTGCTGTTTTTGCACAGCGTCTTGCAACGATAGACCATCTTTCGGCAGGCAGGGTTTGCTTAACGCTTGGAGTCGGAGAGGCTATGAACCTAGACTCTTATGGGATAAAGTGGGATAGACCTCTTAGTAGGCTTCGTGAAGCTATGAAGGTCATGCAAATGCTATGGAAAAGCAATGCACCACTTAATTATCAAGGGGATTTTTACACACTCTCACAAGCCTTTCTCCAGGTAAAGCCTTATAAAAGGGATAGAATTCCTATGTACATAGCAACCCATACTCCGAAAGGGTTGCGTCTTACGGGAGAGTTGGGTGACGGCTGGCTTCCTATTGATCTTACTCCTAACCTTTATGCAGAGTATTTTAAGACGGTTGAAGAAGGGGCAAGGGGTGTGGGACGCAGTCTGGATGACGGTTTCGATCCAGCACTCTGGGTGTTTACCTCGGTTGGAAAGAATGTAGAAGAGGCGTATAAGACGCTAGAACCCTTCAAATATGTTCTCATCATGCAAGAACAACTTAAGAAAGCAGGATACGACATAGAGATCCCGGAGGAGTATAAAGGGCTTAATTATTTCAATGTTATCCCTCAGGACGCGACTGGAAGACAGAAGTTCAGAGAAATGGGGAAGTTTTTCCCTAGAGAGGCGGTTTTAGATTTCACCATAACCGGCTCAAAGAGGGATTGCATAAAGAAGATCGAAAAGTTCATTGATAAGGGTGTAAGACACTTTGTTCTTTTCTACCGCTTCAGTCCTGACCCTGATAAGGCGCTAAGGACTTATGCAAAGCAGATAATCCCTTATTTCAAAGGAATTTAACTTTAAACCACGAAGGCACCCAGACACAAAGAATGAATATGTGTTTTCACGAATCTTTAGTATGAAGCCAGGATAAAGAATCAAAGGGAAACATAGTAGAGACGTAAAGTTTTGCGCCTCTATGGTGTATTCTTCTAGCTTCGTGTCTTAGTGTCTTTGTGGCTCGACTAATATGTATAAAGCAGAGGTTTTGACTTCTCTTGAGTAAAGGAGGTAACATGAAATGTCCCTGAGAAAGATAAGCAAGAAAAAGGTTGTTACAGTAAAGCCGGATGACACAGTTATTAAAGCGGCAAGGCTTATGGGTGAAAAAAATGTGGGAAGCGTTGTGGTGATTAAAAATAAGAAACCGGTAGGAATCCTTACAGATAGGGATATTGCAATTAGAGTCGTAGCCAGGAGGGCTGATATAAATACTACGCTGGTAAAACATGTCATGACTAAAAAGATTGTAACCGGGAGAGACGATCAAAGGGCATCTGAACTTGCAAAAGTAATGCATGAGCATGGGATCAGAAGGGTTCCGATAGTAAACAAAAAGGGGGCGCTGAGCGGAATAATAACCCTTGATGACCTTCTCTATATGATGGGGCTTAAATCAAGGTTTTTCTAAAGACCTCTGGTATTTTTACGGTTGATGTTTTGTCTATGGAAAAAGGGATCAATCGTAAAAAAATTAATCCTCAAATCCATTTTTAACCACTTCTTTTTTATTGTGTTATAATTCATTGCTCTTAGTTTAAAATTCAGTTCAATTGCTATAGGGGGAGTTAAAATGAGCAGAGAAAGCGTAGTGTCAGAAGGATTAAAGGGTGTGGTCATCGGTAAATCTGAGATATGCTTTATTGATGGAAAGAGGGGAAAGCTTATATATCGAGGATACGATATACACGATCTAGTAAAGCATTCTAACTTTGAAGAGGTCGTTTATTTACTATGGCATGGCAAGCTCCCCGTTAAAAAACAATTTAATGACCTCTATAATAATCTTGTTGCCAATAGGGAACTTTCGAAAGGAGTTATTTCTATATTGAAGTCCTTTCCAAAGAAAGCTACCCCGATGGAGGTTTTAAGAACCGCCATTTCAGCACTTTCTCTAAACGACCCTGATGCCGATGATAACTCCTTTGAGGCTAATATAAAAAAAGCAATTAAGCTTACAGCAAAGACTGCAACAGTTATTGCAAGTTTCGACAGGATTAGAAAAGGCAAGGAGCCAATCGAACCGAATCCCAATCTTAATCACGCGGCAAATTTTCTCTATATGCTAACTGGTAAGATTCCTAATGAGATGATATCAAGATTTTTTGATATCTGCCTGATTCTCCATGCCGACCATGAGCTTAATGCTTCTACATTTGCCGCAAGGGTAACTTGTTCTACGCTCTCTGATTTATATTCAGCCATTACGTCGGCTGTCGGCACGCTTAAAGGCCCACTCCATGGTGGTGCAAATATCGAGGTAATGAAGATGCTTAGTGATATGGGCACTGTCGATAAAGCTAAGGGTTACATAACGGCAAGGCTGGCTGAAAAGAAGCGAATAATGGGTTTTGGTCATAGGGTTTATAAGACTGAAGACCCAAGGGCTACACATTTGAGAAGAATGTCTAAAGAAATGGGTGAGAAAACAGGCGAGATAAAGTGGTATGAGATGTCAAGGGTAATTGAAGACATTATGATGAGTGAGAAGGGGATGTACCCCAATGTAGACTTCTATTCAGCTTCTGTCTATTACGCTATGGGAATACCGATGGACCTCTACACCCCAATCTTCGCACTAAGCCGAGTAAGTGGGTGGATTGCCCATGTGCTTGAACAGTATAGCAACAACGCTTTAATAAGACCAATTGCTGAGTATGTCGGACCTATAGATTTAACCTATGTCCCTATAGATAAAAGATAAAAAGGACGCAAAATTCGGGAAACAAGATGCATGTGAAAACCTTCACATGCATCTTGTTTCATAACCCATGTATCGCTTATTCGTGGCTAATAACAGCAGAGGAGGAAGATTCTATTGCAGAGGATGAATCTAATTTCTTCAAGATACGTAGGGGATTTTAATGAGGGGGAGGTTTATCATCATGGCGCTATTCAAATAACACCTGTGAGAAATAGGGAGTACATAAGTAAATACAAGGACGGTTTAATTCTTGGGGCAAACCCTGAGCTGAGCTTTCATCTGGGCTATCAAGACCCGGATTACAAATTGAAAAAAGAAAGGTATGGAATAGAAAAATCAGCCCTTGTGAGTCAGGGGTTTGTTTTTAACGCAGGATTTGGCTTAAGTGTGCATGACATATCATTTAACGCCATTGCTAATCTATCGTACAGCGATTTAAGGTTCGGCGTTCCTGTATTTGAAGGGGATGTAATCTACGGTAAATCTGAGGTTCTTGGAAAGGAATTCAGGAAAGATGGGGCTACAAATGGCTCAGTGCAGGTAAAAACTACGATTTATAATCAGAGGGGGGAGTCGGTGCTTGAGTATGCGAGGCAGGTGCTTGTAAGAGCCGAAGAAGGGAAAGCATATCCTAAGGCAAGCACGATTAAACCCCAGCCTGATAAGATTGACATTAGAAAAACAGCACTCCCAGAGGTCTATCACGGGTTGTCAAAAGAGCTTCTTGGGAAATATGGGAAAACGTTTGAGGATTTTAAGGCAGGAGATGTCTTTCATGGATTGTTTGAAGATGCAATTGATCTAGTAACATTTAGCTGGCTTCAGATTGCAACGCTTAATGATGCCGCTGTGCACCATAATCAATCGTCAAATTTTATCGGCTATGGCGGAGGGGTGAAGGGAAGGGCGGAAGGGGAGATTAGCGGGCATTTCCCACTTGCCTACCATCTTGGAATGAATAGCGGCTCACATGATGCTCCGACTTATCCAGGAGACATAATTC
>JAKEHC010000160.1 GCA_022615255.1 Candidatus Dadabacteria bacterium
GACCAACACGCCCTGCGGACGCCTCCGGGGTCGCACTCCTGCGGCGCCGGCTGCCTGTAGCTCAGTCCGGATAGAGCAGCGGCCTTCTAAGCCGTGGGTCGGGGGTTCGAATCCCTCTGGGCGCGCGATTCTCAATGGTGGGTGTAGCTCAGCTTGGTTAGAGCACTGGGTTGTGGCCCCAGAGGTCGCCGGTTCAAGTCCGGTCACCCACCCCATTTTTTATTTTCTCTGTCTTTGGTCTCTCCATTCATCAACCACCTGCTGGTGTGAAATTATCATCAGCGGAAAAGAGGATGAATTCGTCAAAGTGTTGCCTCCTAAGGCAGGGGATGCTTTGGATACCATCCAGCTTACTGTAATGTTGGTAAGTTAAGAGCAGTCGATAGGACATCCGAAAAACTCAAAAAATTCGCATACACCATTGCCACAGCAGCTTGGAAGAAAACCTGTCCTTTTAGGACAGTCCGCAGGGCAGGTGTTACAGTTCTCTCCACTCTGACAGACTCCGTTTCCACATTGTGTGGGGCTTGGTGAAGGCGTTGGAGCTGGAGTAGGTATCGGTGTTGATGTAGGAGATGGGAAAGGTGGTGGACTAGGAGATGGCGATGGAGAAGGACTAGGACTAGGAGACGGTGTAGGAGAGGGACTAGGACTAGGAGTTGGGGTTGGTGTTGATGTAGGAGATGGGGAAGGCGAGGGGGAAGGAGATGGACTAGGAGTTGGTGTCGGTGTCGGTAAACCCAGCGCACTAAGGGCTGTTTCTGCATCAATGCGCCCATAGCCATAGGAGGTATCAAACCCCGCAGAACCGAGGTCTATAGCAGTGTCTCTTAAAATTTGCGTTATCTCGGTTGGTGGAATGTTAGGGTCTTCCCCCAGTAGAAGCGCTGCAAGTCCTGCAACATGCGGACTAGCCATCGAAGTCCCGGACATATTTGTAAAACCACCTCCTCGTTTAACCGAGGTTGTAATCGAGCCGGGCGCTACTACATCAAGTTGTGACCCGCCGTTACTAAAGCAGGTAACCTTGTCCACAGCAACAGAATCGCTACAACTCTTTGTGCAAATGCCGAAGGAGTTCCTCTGTAGGCACCAAGAAAACGTTCCAGAATTATAATCATATGTCGCGCCAACAGCAATTACCTTAGAACCGCAAGCAGGTGTGCCCATAGCATTTTTGGTTGCGCTGTTGCCTGAACTAGCTACCACAACAACCCCTGCATCTACAGCGTTATTTGAGGCCATTGCTGCCGAATGGCTATCACAAGCCCCGGAGAAAGAGCCTCCTCCTAAACTCATATTTATAACCTGTGCTCCGTTCATAACGCAATCGTCAATCCCAGCTATAACGTCTGAAAAGGTGCCGGTGCCGTTTGAACCTAGAACCTTGCCGACCATAAATAGAACCCCAGGTGCGACACCTGTGTATGTGCCGTTACCCGAACCGATAATACCCGCGACGTGACTTCCATGATTGTGGTCATCCTGGGCATTATTATCATCATTTACATAGTCCTTCTGCCAGATGATTCTACCTTGGAAGGCGGGATGATTATTATCAATACCGGTATCAAGTATGCAGACTTTAACTCCATCCCCTGTAATTCCCTCTGGGTTGTGTAAAACGTCGGCCCCAATAATTGGTATACTCTCTTTTAGATGCGCATGGACTTCCCCATCAGGTTTTATAAAAGTAATGTCGGGGTCACGGTTGAGAGACTGAAGGAATCTGGCGGGAAATCCTCGGACGGCAATTGCATCTATAATCTGGTATTTGTATTTAACTCTTCCCCCAAAGGATTGGGCTAATTCTACCAAACGAGAGCGACCGAAGCGATCAAACCTTAAGCCAGGCTTATGGAAAACTATAATGTCCGCTATTTGGCTATTATCGTTTTGCGCCTGGGATGAGCGAATGAAAGTGAATAAACCAACTAGAAAAAATATAGCTACAATAAGCCCTATGGCGAAAAATAAATGGGTTTTTGCAAACCTTGCTATTTTTGCCTCCTCTTTTTAGGGTTGGTTATAACACGGATTCTAATGCTGATAAGATTTAATGTCAACAGCCCGTATTCTGCAGTCTAAAATGTAACCGAAACGGGATTAGTTCCGCAATTTAAAAAAGCAACCGAAATTAAGAAGAGGTGGGATAAAGAGGCATTTTTTATCCTATCTTACTTCTCATGGTGGACATGCACTCAAGAAATCAGTATCCAAAGTAACTAAGGGTCGCATAATTAAAGACCAGATCAAAGAAGGGAAAGGGCAGACTACTGGATGAGTCTGAGAAGAGAACCTGTTTGAACAGGAGCTTTGATAACCACATTTACAGTAATATTTAAGATTGGGATGGAGGAAGGTTTGTCTGGCAGAATGGGTAGGATTTTTATGCGTTATGAATCTTAATCCTCAATCGTTTTTAAACACCGGGTCAGCGCAGAGAATGGAACCGCTCTTTCAGAATGTAGAAACAATAGTCGTGGTTAACAGGCTATCAAACAGGCTCTAACCTGTTTTGACCAGCGACCCCTCTCTGAAGATGCTGATTAAAGCCGGAGTAGATGCGGCACGTAATGCGCTGCCACGAATCCGGGCGCTCCTGGAAGAGTAAACGACATTAGTATTAGGGGTCAGGTTCTATATTGTGCATTAAGTTTAAGGTAATCCATAGTTATATCGCTTGCAATTACGAAATAACTCGATTTGCCGCTTTTAAGGTCTAATGTGATAGGGAACTTGGGTTGTTTAAGAATGTGATTTACTTTGCTCTCATCCATTATCTCTGCGCCGTTCCTTACCACTTTATGATTTCCGAAATACAAATCCACCTTTAGGGGATTAAATTTCACTCCTGCTCTTCCTGCCGCCGCAAGCACCCGCCCCCAGTTTGCATCCTCTCCGTAAAGAGCGGTCTTTACGAGGAGAGAAGAACCGATTGTGCGGGCTATGTTCTCCGCGTCTTTTTTAGTCCTCGTTCGTTTTACCATTATTTTGACGACCTTTGTTGCTCCTTCCCCATCTCTTACAATCATTTCTGCTACTTCTGTGGCCAGTTCCCCGAGAATCTTTTGAAATTTTATGTAATTTCTATCTCCATCTTTTATTGGTTTGTTTCCTAAGACACCGTTTGAGAGCAAAATTACGGTGTCGTTAGTAGAAGTGTCGCCATCAACAATAATTCTGTTAAAGGAGTTCTCTACTGAGTTCTTGAGGGCTTTAGTCAGGGCTTTTTGATCAAGGTTAATATCAGTAAGTATAAAACAGAGCATAGTAGCCATCTGAGGGGCAATCATCCCGGCTCCTTTCCCGATCGCACAGATCGTTCCTGTTTTTCCATCAATTTTCATTTGCGCTTGGGCGTGCTTGGGAAACTTATCCGTTGTCATTATAGCTTCAGCGGTATCCAAGAACCCATCTTCGCTTAATTTGGAGACAAGCTCGGGGATTGCCTTTATAATCTTTTCGGTATTCAGATAAAGCCCTATAACGCCGGTTGACGAGGGGATAACCAGGGATTCCTTGATTCTGAGTTCGTGAGCTACGAGTTTCGCCGTAAGAGTGGCGTCCTTTAGCCCTCTTTTCCCTGTACCTACGTTTGCATTCCCACTGTTTACTATAATTGCTTGACACCACCCGCTTTTTACTCGTTCGATTCCTAAAATAACAGGGGCAGCCTTTACAACATTAGTCGTAAAAACTCCTGCTACCTTCGCAGGAACCTTTGAAAATATTAGACCTAGGTCTTTTCTACCGTTCTTCTTTATACCTGAAGATATGCCACACCCAAGAAATCCAGGGATCTTAATCATTCCTAAGCTCCTCTAAAAATTTTGATGATTTGATCTCTTTCCCCGTACGGTACTGAGTAAATTTTACGAGTAGATTTATATAGTCAAAAGGTTGATCTAGCTTTTGCTCTGGGAAATTCTGATGTCCTTTCATCCAATCTTTTCGTGCATGGAGAAAATCCTTTGAAATTTTATAACCGTTAATTTTATTCTTCTTGCATGCATTACAAATAATTCCGCCCTTTTGAATGCTGAAATAAGAATCGTCTTCTATTGACCGTTTGCATACCGAGCAGAAATCAAAGTTAGGCTCGTATCCGGACAGGGTAAGAACGGAAAGTTGAAATCTTAGAATTGCGTTCGAAGGATTTTTTTTTGAATCTAGGGCAGAAAGGGTTTCCCTGAGAAGGTTAAATATATTCTCGTTAGGGTCTTCTTCAGGCAAAAGTATTTCTACATTCTCTAACACGAAACTCCCACACATAAAAAGGCTTACATCCTCCATAAGGGTTGAAAACGCTCTTATCGTTTCGGAGTCCTCGATGAACTTAATCCCACCTGGTTTTTCACGAAACCTCACGCGAAGATGCACAAACGGCTCAAGCCTTCCACCAAAGCGTTTTCTGCTTTTTTTTGCATACTTAGCTATACCTTTTATCTTTCCAAAATCCTTGGTGAAAAGAGAAAGTATATAATCCGCCTCCCCATATTCGGTTTTATGAAGGAGAAACGCCTCGGAATCTTTCATAGAGGTTATATTATTGCCTAAAAGTGATTATTTAGCCACAAATAGACGCGAGTTTACACGAATGAGCGATCTATGATTCATGATGCAGGAAGCATGTTCATAAAAGTTTATGCTTGAATCCAGTAACTCGTATTCTGCATCCTGCTTATTTAATTCGAGTTCATTTGTTACCTTCGTGGCTTAATTTGCTCTTAAAAAATTAGCATAGCAATAAGGAGATAAACTACAGACCCAAAGATGTCGTTAAACATTGTGAGGAATGGACCGGAAGCAGCGGCGGGATCAAACTTTAGTCTATATAGAACAAGGGGGGCGGCCGCACCTATGAAGGAGGTTGCTGTGATTGCGGAGATCATTGATATGAAAATGGCAAATGCCAGCTTTATAAACTCAGGTTCATTCATGCTTATAATTGCACCTATTATAGCGGCTACAAGTCCACATATTACTCCTAGAAAAGCCCCTTCTTTAATTTCTGAGAAAATCAATTTAAATAATTGACCGATGTTTATAGTTCCCATTCCAAGCCCTCTTACAACTATTGTTGTTGTTTGAAGCCCCACATTTCCGCCTGTAGCCATTATAGCTGGCATGAAAGCGGCAAGAATGGCAATACGCTCAAGCGTCGGTTTAAAGGCGTGTACGATAACGAATGCGATTAGCAGCTCTCCAAATAGAGTCAAAAGAATCCAAGGAATGCGTAACCTGACCTTTGTAAGGGTAGGCGTATAGATGGGGTGTACATATTCTTGCACGCCGGCAAAGCGGTATATATCTTCGGATGCTTCTTCTGTAATAACGTCTATTACGTCGTCTGCAGTTATCCGCCCCAAAAGTCTTCCTCCGTCATCTACAACGGGAAGCGAGACTATATCGTATTTTTTAAAGATATTTGCTACTTCTTCTTGGTCAACAAAGGGTGTTAACTTTACGGGAACTGGTTCCGTCAAATCCCCAACTTTGGCTATAGGGTTTGCTAAAACTAACTTTTTAAGTGAAACAATTCCAAGAAGTTTATCACTAATATCCGTGAC
>JAKEHC010000161.1 GCA_022615255.1 Candidatus Dadabacteria bacterium
ACTTCCGGGTTCGGAATGGGACCGGGTGTTTCCTCTTCAGCATGGCCACCCAGATTCTAGATTTAATTTAAATGAGTATACAAAAATGTCAAGTAAGAATTTAAGTTGAATTACCTTTTTAAACATGCTTTAATCTATAATCATGGAAAGACTGATAAATGAATTCATCGACAAACTCCCAAGGAGAGAAACAACCAAAGAAACCTATCTCAAAGCCCTACGCGAATTCGCAAAATGGCTAAAAGGAGGACTTCCTGAAGCCCTTACTACCTATGATATTCAGCAATACAAGGAATCCTTGGTTTCTAAGAACCTTTCACCGACCTCACTTTCAACCTACCTAACATCCGTGAGAAGACTCTATGAGTATCTTATCTCAATAGGCATAGTTACAGAAAATCCCGCAAAAAGGGTAAAAGGAAGCAGCAGGCCACATAGACATCTTAGGTCCTATCTTAAAATAGATGAAGTCAAAACCCTGCTCAATGCGATTGACCTATCGTCACCTGCAGGACTTAGAGACTCCGCAATGATAAATCTTATGGTGAGATGCGGACTTAGTGAGATTGAAATCGTAAGATCAAATGTAGGAGACGTAAAGGTTAAGGGCGGAAACCAAGTAATCTTTGTTCAGGGAAAAAGTAAGGATAAAAAAAATGAATACGTAAAGCTGACGCAGGAGGTACAGGAAGTTATTGAGAGGTACCTCGAGTCCAGAAGAACGAACAACAAAGATGAGCCACTTATATGGGGTGTAGGAAACAGGGCAAAAGGAGAGAGAATAACAACTCGTGCTATAAGAGAGAGGGTGAATTATTACTTAAAGAATGCAGGAATTAAAAGAAAAGGCATAACTCCATATAGCTTGAGGCACACTGCAGCCCTTCTTGCCATAGAAAGTGGTGCGGCAATTTCAGAAGTAAAAAAGATGCTTCGTCATAAAACTGTAGATTCAACTCTAGTTTATTTTGAGGAAGTAGAAGAACTGAAGAAAAAAGATAATATATAGTCAAACATATAATGAATGGAAGATCTTAATTACCGTTTTTCTATATAGCTTCTAATCGGGTGACCCCTGCCAGGATGTCTTAACTTCTTTATTGCCTTTACTTCTATCTGTCTTATCCTTTCTCTGGTGACTTGAAACTCAGAACCTAATTCCTCAAGTGTGTGTTCTTTTTCCCCTCCTATTCCAAATCGGAGCCTAACTACCTTCTCCTCTCTGGCAGTAAGAACCGAGGAGAGAGCACCTTTTATCAGACGCTTTAGCTCCTTCATCTCAAGAACCTCAAGAGGGGATGCTGTACCAGTATCCTCGATAAAGTCCATAAGCCTGCTATCTTCTTCATCACCAACAGGTGTTTCGAGTGATATTGGATCTTTGGCAATTTTTTGGATTCTTATTACCTTATCAATCGGCATCCCGATTTTTTCCGCTATCTCCTCCGGAAAAGGTTCACGTCCTAATTCTTGTACAAGAAGTCTTGAAGCACGAATCAACCTATTTATCGTCTCTGTCATGTGAACTGGAATTCTAATCATTCTCGACTGATCAGCGAGAGACCTAGTTATGCCTTGCCTTATCCACCATGTTGCGTATGTAGAAAACTTGTAACCCCTATGATACTCGAACTTCTCAACTGCACGCATAAGCCCCATATTACCCTCTTGAATCAAATCCAAAAATGGAAGACCACGGTTGATATACCGTCTTGCGATGCTTACAACAAGCCTTAGATTAGACTCAATCAGTTTTCTCCTAGCCCTATATGTTCTATCCTCTCCACGCTCTATTCTTTCCAGGACCTTTCTTAGTCTCGCTACATCTCCTCCCGCTTCCTTTACAATAACCTTAATCTTTCTCCTTAGACTCCCCTTTGTTTCTACCGCCGTTCCATCGTGCTTTTGAATTTCCCTATATTCTTTCTCGACTTCTTCTAGCCGAGTTATATAATTTCTAGTAATTGTGAGAATCCTATCAGTCTGATGTTTGTTTAGATTTACTTCCTCCAAATTGGCGATAATATCTTCATTATTCTTCTTCATCCTTTCTCTTAAAGTTGCGCGCAGGCTAGCATTATAGAGTTTCTTCCTGATTCTGTCATTAACCCGGCACATTCTTTTAATCTTATCTATAGCGCGTTTTACTTTTAGAAGAATTTCTTCTTCACCTATTGCATCCGGTTCGTCATCAAATGTGTTTGTTACATCCCTTATGTTTAGCGTGCCTTTACTTAATTTATCACCGATATTTATTACTTCTCTAAGCATCAAGGAAGAGCTTAATATCGTCTTGGCTATGATCTTTTTGCCATTTTCAATTTCTTTTGCGATTTGAATTTCTTCTTCCCTAGTAAGAAGAGAATGCCCGGCTATTTCATGGAGATAAAACCTTATTAAATCGTAATCGCTTGCGATTTCCCTTTCAGCTCTGGTAAAAAAATCTATATGAGAAGATGAAAGCCCCTCACCTTCATCATCTCCATTTATTTCCTTGGGGGTTTGAGCCTCGACAAACTCACCCTTTTCCTCCTGAGAAACATCGGAATCCGCAAATAAGAGGTTTGTTAAACTACTTTCCCCATCAGCTTTGAGTTTATGCTTAGACCTCTTCCTTTTATTCTTCATTCGCCTCCCCATGTATATTTTTTTCTTGTTTTATCAAATCCCTATATTCGCTAATTAGTTTCTGTTCCAAAATATCATTTTTATTCCTCTTGGCTTGTTCAATCTCAAGTCTCATCAGGCTTAGTCTTTCCTCTATTGTCCTTAGCTTTAATTTCCTAATACAATCTCTAAGCAGCTTTCGCGCAGTCGTCTCATCGGGAATATCATCGGCTGAGAAAATAGACTCAGATATAATTTCCTGAGCAGAACCACTACTAAACCTAGAAAGAAAGGATGATACATCCTCAATACCATTTAAAACAATCTCCTCCACGATTTTTCTAATATCTCCATCCGGCATAAAAGCAATTAGGTTTTTGATCTTCAGATCAGAGGAAAACTTAGGAAACTTGAGCAGGATCCTAAGAAGAAGCTTTTCTTGGGGCTCTGGGTTCTTTTGAAGTTCAAGCCTTGTTTCTCTACCCGCCTTTTCCGAGCGACCGACGAGGGATAATAGTTCATTCTCTCTTATACCGAAATTTTCACCAACCTTTCTGATATAATGACTTCTTTCAATTGGGTTTTTAAGTTTTGAAACAACATCAACAACCATGCCGATTGCCTTATTCCTACTTATTTTTCTTTTCTGAAAATCTCTTTGAATAGTCTCGATATAAAAATCGATTAACAAAACTGTGCCTTCCACTATTCTTAGAAATTCATCCCTCCCATGTTTTAAGATAAACGAAGCGGGGTCATCTCCAGAAGGAAGAATAGCAACTAGGGGCGACAACCCCTCCTCGAGAAAAGCATCAAGAACCCTAAGAGACGCTTTTTCACCAGCCTCATCTCCATCGAAAATAACGATTGACCTATCCGTATAACGTTTGATAAGCATAACGTGGTCACGAGTGAGTGCAGTGCCCAAAGTTGCGACTACATTTTTTATTCCAGCAAAATAAAGAGAGAGAAGATCCATATAGCCTTCAACCATTATAGCCTCTCCCTTTCGTCTAATGTAATCCCTTGCCTTATCTAATCCGTACAGGATCCGACTTTTATGGTAAATTGCAGATTCTGGCGAGTTTAAGTACTTTGGCTCCTCCTGGGTCAATGTCCTACCTCCAAACCCCAGCACATTACCCTCCACATCTCTTATTGGAAACATTAAACGTTCACGAAATCTATCATAATAACCATCCTTGTCTTTTTTCCTTATGATTAACCCGATTTCCTCTGTAATACGGTATGGAACCTTTTTGCTGGTTAGGAATTTAGAAAGCGTATCCCAACCATATGGGGCGTATCCCAGTTGAAATTCTCTTGCCAAGTCTAACGTGAGGCCTCTCTTTCTCAGGTAATCTCTTGCAGCCCCGCCCTCTTCGCTTTCAACAAGTGATTTATGATAAAAATTTGAGACGATTTTATTGAGCTTAAAGAGAATATCCTTTCTGGCTTGTCTATCTTTATCTTTGTATGTCTTCTCAAACTTTATCCCAGCGCGTTCTGAAAGCTCTCTTACAGCTTCGGGAAACGTCAGGTTTTTATAACGCATAATGAATCCAAAAATATCTCCTCCCGCTCCACACCCAAAGCAATGAAATATTTCCTTTTCATCGTTTACATGAAAAGACGGTGTCTTTTCTTCATGAAATGGACAGAGCCCGACGTAGCTTCTCCCTGATCTCTTAAGGGATACATAAGTTTCAACGAGGTTTAAAATATTTAACCTCCCTTTTATCTCTTTGATAACGGTTTCAGAGACAAAATACCCCATAAAGAGTAAATTTCTTATATGTTTTTATTGTCTGATTTAAGGAAGAAAGAAAAAAAGAAGCTAGGAGAATAAGCTTCAAAATGTTGTTCCGCCCTCCCGGGTCAAATAAACTTCAAAAGGTCTAACCCTGGTTTCTTAAACTCTCTTAATTCCTCTTACGATGCGTTTTTTCGCCGCAAATAATTTTTTCTTCTTTCTTTCACTAGGCTTTTCGTAATGCTCTCTTTTTCTTACTTCTGATAGAACACCGCCTTTTTCAATCTGCTTTTTAAATCTCCTTAGTGCGCTATCAATGCTCTCATTACTTCCGACCACAATTCCCGGCATTCAATCTCCTCCCATAATTTAATTGAATTTTCATACACCCTAAAATATTAAAGCGAGCTTGTCAAGTATGTGTAATAAGTCCAACATTATGATTATTCCATTTTCTCTTTTCTAGTAAAAACCCCCACCATTCTTCGCTTTTGCAAAATCTCCTCTTCCTCTTTTTCACCATGGGTCACAGGATTATCCTCGTTCTCGCCATCATCTTGACGGTGTTCTTCAAGCCTTCCCATCCATGAATCCCTTCTTTTTCTTATTTCATCAATAAGACCCATCTTTTAACCCTCTAACTAAAGGTGAAAAATAAAATATAACATGCCACTTATCAAATGTTTAGCCACATATTGAGGTCGGAATTCCTATGCTTAGTTCACAACTCGAGAAGCTGGTATTATTTCAATTTCTTGTTTTATCTCAGGTATGTCCTGAGAGAGCACTTTAACAGTATTGGAATATGGGTGGCAAATTCCTATGGCATAACCCTTTTCCTTAGAAATGCTTATTAGTTTTTCGAGCTGAGATCTGATGTAGCTAATCTCTTGCGAATCTTCGTCGAGAAAAAGGTCCCTTACAGCAGCTTTCATCCCCAGTTTCTTTGCGACCTGGTAGCCAATTGCTGCTCTAGATGTTTTACTGTCAATAAAGAATAGCCCCTTGCTTTTAATTCTTTGAAGAATTAGTTCCATAAGCTCATTGCTTTCCGTAAACTTTGATCCCATGTGATTATTTACACCCTTGATGTAGGGAATAGAGGCTAGATTCTTCTCAAGCTTATCAAGAATCTTATCTTTTGGAAGTCCCATAAAAAGTACATCCTCCCCCGCATCAACCGCCGCATAACCCGAAGAATCCGTAGGCTCCATCGGAAGATGAAGAATCACGTCAAGGCCATTATTACTTGCCGCCTCAGCCGCATATCGGGAATAAGGCAGATGTGGAAGAACAGCAAAGCTGAGTTGAGCAGGTATTTTTATAAGCTTGTCAATTGGTTCCCTATTCAAACCCAAGTCGTCTACAATAATAACCAGCTTAGGTTTTTGTTTTTCAAATATCATTTTATCAGGTTTTACAATAGCTGGTTTTTCCTCAGGTAGCTTTGCCAGTTTGACAGGCTTAGCGGGCTCTTTTTCTTTGCCCGCTTTCTTTTCGCTTTTATCTGGCTTTACACGGCTACTATTGGATCTCTTAGGAGTGGAAACGCTTTTTTTGGTATATGCTTCGCTATGTGTCTTTTTATTGATATATAATAACGCACCTACGGATAGTGCAACTAATATAGTAAATGCGAATATTGCTATGTAAATATTTCTTCCGTCCTTCTTTTGTCTTTTACCCCCTGCCTTTCGCCGTCTAAAACCTATTCTTCTTTTCTCCAAAGGGGAAATCCCTCCTTATCCACTTGGAGCTATCTTTCCTGTCCCAGAAGCCTTAAGCAGTTCTTTAGCCCTCTCAAGTTGTAAATCTTTACGATCGTCATCTTCAACAACTACATCAGGAATTACGCCTACTTGATTAATTGACCTTCCACTAGGAGCATAGAACTTTGCCGTGGTGAGTTTAAGCCCAGAACCGTCTTCAAGCTTAATTATACTCTGTACGGAACCCTTACCAAACGTCTTTGTGCCTATTATCGTCGCCCTTTTCCTGTCCTGGAGTGCTTCTGCCACTACCTCAGATGCACTTGCGCTCCCTTTGTTTACAATGACCATAAGTGGATAATCGGTTGTATTATTTTTTTTAGTAGCGTAATACTCCGTGGATTGGTCTTCACCCCTTCCCTTTACACTAACTATAAGACCCTCGTCGATAAACTCGTCAGCCACCTCAACAGCTTGAGTGAGTAAGCCGCCGGGATTATTTCTGAGATCAAGGATAAGCCCATTTAATTCTCCCCTATTTTCGGATTCGAGTCCTTTTATCGCTTTTACTAGTTCTTCTGATGTCTTTTCTTGAAACTGAGATAGCTTAATGTACCCGATCTTTCCATCAAGCAACTTGGAATTAACACTTTTTACATATATTATATCTCTGACTAGTAAGACCTCCCTTGGATTTTTATCGCTTTGACTTTGCACAGTTACTTTCACTGTACTACCTTTAGGACCTCGAAGACTCTTTACAGCTTCGTCAATCGACATATCACGAGTTGATTTTCCATCTATCGCAATTAGAAGGTCTCCCGGTTTAATACCGGCTTTTGCCGCAGGCGAACCCTCAATCGGCGTTATAACAGTAAGAGCATCATTTTCTAAAGTGACTTCAATTCCTACTCCTCCGAATTCCCCGGAAGTACCGATTTCAAGTTCTTTGTAACGTTCAGGAGTAAGGTAGGAAGAATAAGGGTCTAGTGTTTTTAGCATCCCTTCTATAGCGCTGACAGTGAGCTTCTCAGAATCAACATCATCCACATAATTTCTTTCAACCAAATCAAGTACCCTTGTAAAATTAGATAGCCCCTTGTAGGTAGCCTCCTCCCCCAGGGCACTCCCTGTAAAAATAAGAAAAAGCAATAAAGAAATTACACACCATCTTTTCATTTTAAATCCCTCCACTTATAACCTCATTTGCACCCATAGTGATTTCTAATTGGGGTGATGTTAGATAGTCCGTATCTAGTATGTTGGCAACACTTCAACGTATATTATAGTACTACCGTTCTTTTCTGCGAGTTAAATTCCAGAAGCTTATGTACAGCACGTACTATGTTCTTAGCCTTAAGCCCAAAGTACTCAAGCAGTTGTATTCCATCACCGGATGTGCCAAATCTATCTCTCATCCCTATTCTTTTCATCGGAGTCGGATAGTTCTCCGAAAGAACCTCGGAAATGGCTCCTCCCAATCCTCCTATTACATTATGGTCTTCAGCTGTTACAACTGCTCCAGTACTACTTGCTGATTTAATTATAGTTTCAACATCAATGGGTTTTACAGTAGATACGTTAACCACACATGCACTGATTCCTTCTTTATCCAGAATTTTTGCGGCTTCGAGAGCCTCATATACCATAATTCCTATTGCGAATATAGTCGCATGTTTTCCCTCTCTAAGAATCTTTGCCTTCCCGATTTCAAATTCATATGATCTCTTAAAAATCGTTGGAAATTTAGCCCTTGCAAGCCTTACATATACCGGCCCATTGTGGTTAACAACTGTTCTAATCACCTTCTCCGTCTCAATAGCATCAGCAGGCACAATCACAGTCATGTTAGGGAGGACGCGCATAATTGCTATGTCCTCTAGCATTTGATGTGTAGCTCCGTCTTCTCCCACCGTAACCCCAGCATGAGTAGCGACTATTTTTACGTTTAGATTAGGAAATGCTATTGACTGTCTGACGTGTTCCCATGCCCTCCCGGCTGCAAATATTGCAAATGTGCTTGCAAAAGGGATTTTACCTGAAAGTGCAAAACCAGCCGCTGTTGCCATCATGTCCTGCTCGGAGACACCCATTGTAAAAAATCTATTTGGGAATTCCTTTCCAAAGATGTTCGTCTTGGTTGAAACAGTAAGGTCAGCGTCAAGAACTACTATATTGGGATACTCTCTTCCCAATTCAACCAGGGTCTTTCCATAAATATCTCTTATGTAAACATGCTCGGTAACTTGATCTACCAGACAATCGTTAATCTGAAATCTACTCATGCCGCTTCTCCTAACTCATTTAATGCTACCCTAAGCTCCTCGTCAGTGGGTGCAACGCCGTGATACTTCCCCTGGTTTTCGAATATCGATACCCCTTTCCCCTTTATAGTGTTTGCTATAATGACAAAGGGCTTCCCCTTAGTTTGCCTAGCCTTCTCGAATGCCGAAAGAATGCTATGAAAGTCGTGTCCGTCTTGAAGAGACTCTACTTCCCATCCAAAGGCACGCCACTTATCGGGAACGGGTTCTATATCTTTAATATCCTTCATAGCGCCGTCGTTCTGAAACCTGTTTCTATCAACAATTGCGCAAAGATTATCGAGTCTTCTGTAAGAAGAGGTCGTAATCGCCTCCCATGTGGCTCCTTCTTGGAGCTCTCCGTCACTTAAAAGCGCATATATCCTAATATCTTTTCCATCTATCCTAGCTGAAAGAGCCATTCCGTTTGCCGCAGAAAGACCATGCCCTAATGAGCCTGTTGTGGCTTCTATCCCTATTTCCAAATTGTATTCTGGATGTCCCTGGAGTCGGCTTCCTGGCTTTCTTAGGCTCATAAGCTCCTCAATAGGGAAATATCCCGCATGAGCTAAAACGCTGTAGAGCGCCGGAACGCCGTGTCCCTTTGATAAAACAAACCTATCTCTATCCTCCCAGCGTGGGTTTTTAGGTTTGTGCCTCAACTCGGAAAAATATAAAGATACAAGGACCTCTACAGACGAAAGTGAACCGCCGGTATGCCCGGATTTAGCGCGATGAAGCGCCTTTAAAAGGTCTATACGCACCCTTCTTGCTATATCTGTTAGGGCATCTACATTCTTTTCACTTTTATTCATCTACTTTGCTTTATTGGAAATCCTGTGGTCTCTTAGACGATAAAAATCTACGCTTACAAAATCATTATAATCTTACCTACATGCTTGTCAAACGCTGTGATTAATAAGAGTTAGCATTCAGGGGAGACTCTATGCATTGGAATGAGGTTAATAAAATCGCTTATCCTTGAACTATTTTTTGCCATCATATATGTTTAAATTTCTAAAGGCGATAAGATGACCAAAATGATAATTGGAGTTTTTGACAGGTTATTTGAGAGCTACAAAGTGATTGTCATTCAAAGCTCAAATGGCTGGGCTATCCCTTTTAGGGCTTTGCTCGTTCCTATTTCACTATTTTGCTATGCGCTTACATTTCTTGTTATTTTAGCGATACTACTTCTAGTAATATTTATCGCAGTCCCAATCTCAATGATTTCAGAAGTAAGAATATCCAAATTTAAAAAGTGATTCCGTATTAATTATAACTTGCTCAATACCACTCTTAGCGCAAATCATGGTATTATATTTAACTTAATACATGAAAGGAAAAGTCAAGCCACTTCTTACTCAAGGAAAACTTCCAAGACATATTATCGTTATTATGGACGGAAACGGAAGGTGGGCAAAAAGGAAGGGCCTTGACCGTATAAGCGGTCACAAAGAGGGTATGAAATCCGTTAAATCTCTAATAAAGGCTTCAAGGCAACTAGGCATAAAAGCGGTTACCCTTTATGCCTTCTCTGCCCAAAACTGGAAAAGACCACAGATTGAAGTTGAGGCTCTTATGCAACTCCTTAAGGAATATCTAGTTAAAGAAGGAAATCGTCTAGTTGAAAGAGAAATCAAGTTAAACGCAATCGGAAGGTTATGGGAGCTTCCTTCAGATGTCTACGAGGTGCTTTCGAAAACTATAGAGAAAACAAAATCGTGTAAGGAAATGACTCTTACACTAGCTCTAAGCTATGGAGGAAGAGAAGAGTTAATTGACGCTGTAAAGAGGATAATCTCTCAGGGCATTTCACCCGAAGATCTCAATGAAGGTAATTTCTCTCAGTTTCTCTACACTTCTGATCTTCCAGAGCCAGACCTTCTTATACGGACTAGTGGCGAAATCAGACTTTCTAATTTTCTTCTCTGGCAGCTAGCATACACCGAGATTTATGTTACAAAAACACTCTGGCCCGATTTTAGGAAAAGGCATCTTATAAGAGCTCTTTTAAACTACCAGAACCGAGAAAGAAGGTTCGGGCTTACAAGCGACCAAATAATAAGAAGGGAAATAAGTTGAAAGGCATATCTATTCTTGGTTCAACGGGGTCAATAGGCAGACAGACACTGGATGTCATATCTATGTTCCCTGAGAGATTTCGTATTATAGGGCTTTCTGCAGGGAAGAATATAAACCTTCTTAAAGAACAGATTCTACAATTTAAGCCCCATATAGCCTCTGTTAAGGGCAAAAATGATGCTATGACCCTTATAAATGAATTAACATCCGAATCGGTTAAAATCCTCTGGGGCGAAGAGGGCGCAGAAGCCGTCGCCTCCGACATAAAAACAGATTTGGTAGTCTCCTCTATGGTTGGGGCTTCCGGTCTTAAACCAACACTCGCTGCTATAAAATCGCAAAAGAATGTCGCGCTTGCCAATAAAGAGGTGCTTGTTATGGCAGGTAATATTTTGACTCAAGAAGCCTTAAAAAACGGGGTGAGTCTAATTCCTATTGACAGCGAACATAGCGCCCTTTTTCAGGTTCTTAGACTGAGCAGAAAAGAATTCGTAAAAAGACTCATTTTAACCGCCTCGGGGGGCCCCTTTCTTAATCTTGCCAAGGAAAAACTGTCAGATATCACTCCTGAAAGCGCGCTCAACCACCCTACCTGGAAGATGGGAAAGAAAATCACAATTGATTCGGCGACACTTATGAATAAGGCTTTTGAGATAATTGAGGCAAGCTGGCTTTTCGGTATACACCCTAATAGTATCTCCGTATGGATTCATCCGCAGAGCATAGTTCATTCTATGGTAGAATATATTGATGGCTCCATCATTGCACAAATGAGCATTCCTGATATGAGAATACCGATTTCTTATGCGCTTTCCTACCCTGAAAGGCTTCCTTTATACGACAGTGAAAACCCTTCAAGGGTCTTTAGTGAGCTTACCTTTGAGGATGCAGACTATGAGAAATTTCCCGCAGTCCCACTCGCTTATCTAGCCTTAGAGGAAGGAGGGACAATGCCCGCGGTGATGAACGCCGCAAACGAAATAGCAGTTCAGTACTTTCTTCAAGGTAGTTTGAAATTTATAGATATCCTAAGAGTAGTAAAGATGGTAATGGAGTCACATAAGACCCTTTCAGGAGAATCAATCAATGAGATTCTTGAAAGCGATAAATGGGCAAGAAGTGCCACAGAGTCAGTCATAAATGGCTTAACTTCACGCAATAATTGACATCTAATAATATGTGAACTATTAATTATTCTTATAAAAAGATTTAGAGAGTAGGTTTCAAATTTATTTTAGAAAAATAACTTCCCGTAAAAGACTTTTTCATGTTTAAAATGGATAAATAATTTCTATAGGAGAAAATAAACTATGACTGTAATATTAGCATTTCTTTTCGTAATTGGAATCTTGGTATTTATACATGAGCTCGGCCACTTTATTATTGCAAAGTGGAGCGGAGTAAAGGTTGAGAAGTTTTCCTTAGGCTTTGGAAAGCGAATCTTAGGTTTCAGGCGTGGGGAGACAGAATACCTTATCTCGATGCTGCCTTTGGGGGGTTATGTGAAAATGTACGGGGAAGGAGGAGAAGGGGCCTTTATTATTGATAGCGTAGACCCTGGGTCTCAAGCCGAAAAGGCAGGATTCAAATCCGGAGATAAAATAGTCAGTGTGGATGATATAAACCTGACCTCTTTTTCCAAATGGAGGGAACTTGAGTTCACTCTAAGTGCGAACCCTGAACAAGAACACACTTTTGTCGTAGAAAGGAACGAAAGAAAATTGAAACTCAGGGTCAATAGAGAAGGCTTGGATGGGTTAAAGGCATTTTCCGAGAAGGATTATCCTCGGAGTTTTTCAAATCAATCAATCGCAAAAAGATTTAAGATAGTTTTTGCAGGACCTTTCATGAACCTTGCCCTTCCATTCCTGCTTCTTCCTATAGTCTTCATGCTTGGCATTACAGTTCCGGGTTATTTAGAAAAGGCTCCAGTAATCGGCTACGTTCAAAAGGACTCACCCACAAGTCAAGCGGGCTTTCAAAAAGGAGATAAAATCCTCAAGATAGAAGGCAAGAATATAGATACCTGGAGAGATGCGAATATAGCCTTTCAATCAAACCCGGATTCTATTCTAAAAGTGGAGGTTGAAAGAGGGGGAGATATTAAATACCTCGAAATTAAATCCCAGTCATCACCCGAAGGACTTGTGGCAATTGGGCTTGGTGAACCTATTAAAGCTGCTATTGGAAATATAATAGATGGATCCCCGGCTGAGAGAGCGGGTTTCAAAAAGGGAGATAAGATTCTTTCAATAAATAATAAAGAGGTTTCAGATTGGTACCAGATGGCATCCATCATAAGAGAAAAACCAAATCAGGAGATAACACTCACCATCGAGCGAGGTAACAAAAGACTAGAGATAAAAGTGACTCCAGAGCCTATGCAGGGAAACAGCCAAGGAGCGATAGGGATTACACCATATAGGGATGAAATTCTAAAGAAGTACGGTTTCTTTGAGTCAATTGTTCAGGGAGTAAAGGAAGCGGCAAAGCTAGTGGCTGAGGTTACAGTCCTTCTCCTTACATTTCTCTACAAACTCATCACAGGCAAAATCTCACTTGGGGCTGCCGGAAAAAGCCTCGCAGGGCCTATCCTTATAGCCAAGGTTTCAGGGTCTGCGGCAGAAGGCGGGCTGGCATCGCTTCTACAATTTACCGCCTTTATAAGCATAAATCTGGGTCTCATAAATCTCTTTCCAATTCCAATGCTAGACGGAGGGCATATTCTATATCTCGCTATAGAATCCATAAGGAGACGACCGCTTAGCCAAAGAACACTAGAGATCTGCCAGCGTGTAGGTTTTACCTTCTTAATCTTTATCATGGTTCTAGCAATCTATAATGACCTTTCTAAGCTCAAAGGCTCGATTATAGAGTCATTAAGCAGATTATTTGAAGCTTTTAAGTAGGGAGTAAGGACTGAAACAGGGTTCTGTCCCTACTCGAACTTATAGCACCGTATAGAACATTCGATTGGAAGAACCACCCTTTTCTAACCATAGAAAGTGACCCGGCCGGTGCTGACGTCATACATTGCGCCAACCACCTTAAGTTGCCCTTGCTTGACAAGCCCTTGCATTACCGTGCTTCGGTCGGTCAATGCCTGAACGTTAAGGCGGACATTCGCCTCAGTCACCTGTTGAACGAATGCATTGTTCTTTGAGTTACGCTCGCCTTGTACGTCCCTCACTGCATAAACTGCAGGCAGGATATTACTGAGGGTTTGAGTAAGGTTTCCGAGCTGAGCGTTGTCGCAAGCGCCTTTTATTGCGCCGCATTCAGTGTGACCCAGCACTACGATGAGCTTCGCGCCAGCAATCCTCGTGGCAAACTCCAAGCTGCCGATAATGTCGGTATCGGCGAAGTTGCCGGCGACGCGGGCACTAAAGATATCTCCGATTCCTTGATCGAAGACGAATTCTGGAGGGACCCGTGAATCGATACAGCCGAGTACCGCTGCGAAAGGATACTGCCCCCAAGCAGTGGCCCGGACCTGAGCCATCAGGTCACGCTTGAGCATTTTACCACTGACGAATCGCTCGTTTCCCTCTTTTAGCAACGCCAGCGCCTGGTCCGGGGTGGTGTCGCCCTGTGCTTCCTTTGACATCACAGGCACCTCGGACTGTACCGAACTACCGGACACAGCGAGCAAGATACCCGCTGCCGAAAGGGATTGAAGAAACTGCCGTCTGTTTGCCATGGATTTCCTCCTATACGGTCGCCATGCTTCGCATTACCTGTCTATTAATTGGTCTACAAACCTTTACTTTACTCAATTATCGCAGATAGAATCGACTAATTTCAATCCAAAGAAGAAGTAAATGGAAAACGAACTACTCCTAGCTTTAAGCCACCATATCTAAAATCTCTCCTATGTCCTTCTTTACACAGGTAAATATAGGCGTATCTCTGAGCGTATATTTCCTTCCTTCCTGCTCCCTCATCTTCATCACCACTTCCATGAAGTCTTCCGGTTTATCAGTCTCAAAAGCTACGATAAACTCCTGATCGTCAAGTCCAAATGAATATGATGTGTTTATCTTAACGGTTGGATACTTATGCCCTAGCTCAATATGCTCATCCATCATTCTTTGACGGTCTGCCATTGGTAAAAGATACCAATCAGTCGTCTTTACAAACGGATACACAAAAATATACTTCGATTGACTCGGAATGACCATAAGTCTTCTACCTTCCTGCCCTTCATGGGAGTGCTTATCTACATATATCGAGTACCTAGTCATAGAGAGAAAAGACCAGGTGTTATTAAGATACTTTCCAAACCCGGTTTTGACCAGATTTGATGTCATCTCCTGAAAATCGTCAAGATTGTAGCTTATTCTCCATAACATAAAATCTGAATCAGCGCGGAGCCCGAAGGTCGAGTATGTAAAGACCATTATTTTATTAGAGTATCCCTCTATAACCTCGACGAATTCGCGCTTCCCTCTCTCTTTTTCTTCCAGAGGTCGCCGCCTCCAATGAGGATCTACCTTATAGAAGGTATAATTCACATACTGTCTCTTTTGGTCTTGAGTCATATTATTCCCTCAGATTCACGATACATAATTCACGAGCCCCGCTAACTCAATGTTTCCCCTGGCTTTAGCTCTATGATTTCCATCTCTTTCATATCCTTTGTAAGTTCTCTTAATTTTGCTGGGGTGCCCGTTAAGACAGGAAACGTAGCATAGTGCATTGGGATTACATACCTAGGTGAGAGAAAACGACATGCATAAGCCGCCTCTTGTGGAGACATTGTAAACAGGTCTCCTATCGGAATCATAACTAACTCCGGTTTATATATCTCTGCGATAAGCTTCATATCGCTAAATACAGCAGTGTCCCCAGAATGATATATCTTGAATCCATTTTCAAATTCTATAACGTACCCAACTGCCTCACCGCCATAAATAATCTTTCCATCATCGTCCTGAATCCCACAGCTATGATCCGCATGTACCATGGTAAATTTGATTCCATCCACCTCTTGGGCACCGCCCTTGTTCATAGGCATTATAGCCTGAACCCCTTTTGAATTGACCCATACACATGTTTCAAAAATCCCTACTACCTTAGGTTTATATTCCTTTCCGATTGTTACAGCATCACCTATATGGTCAAAATGACCGTGCGTGATAGCCATAATATCTATCTTATCAAATCTTTGGTGTTCCTTTGGGCAGGCAGGGTTTCCCTGAACCCATGGGTCTACCAGTATAGTCTTTCCCTTTGGCGATTTAATCTTAAAAGTAGCATGCCCTAAATACGTTATTTCAACGCCTCGATTAAGTTTTTTCATAACTGCCCTCCATACATTAGCTGTATAAAATGTATTTTAAATTAACCACAATGCCAGGTACATTGCAACCTTACAAACTTTACGCAATTACCTTATTTTCAATTATGATAAAGGAAGAAGAGCAGGTACCAGGTTTTTAATAGGTTGAAGTGATTGGAGATAAGCGAAAATCGTTTTGAGATCCTCATTCTCAAGTGGGCGATCAACTTGCCCTTAGTTTAAAGAGACACTTGAATAGGTAAGACAAAGGACTTACTATTACTTATTATTTAAAACCGTCACAGCGAAGATATATAGATGAAGGTAAAACTAACATACTGTTTTATAGCATTATTAATTTTGATTTTACTTAATGTTTCATATTCCCTCGCTGGAGAATCCTGTTCTTCGGTAAAACTAGAAATAATGAGCCCCGACAAACTCCGCTCTAGGAGCTTAAGCGAGCGCCTAAAATGGTATGAAAATAAACTAAATCCTTGCAATAAGGAGCTAAAAGAAAGCGCAGATCGTAATAATATCCCCGTAGAGCTCCTTAGCACAATAATTTTGAATGAGCTTTCAGATATAAATATTTTAGACTTAGGTCAGGAATGGATTGGCGTAGGAAAAGGCTCGGTAGGGATTGCGCAAATCCAGATTGATACGGCAATCTTCCACAAGCTGGTAGATGTAAAAGAGAAAGATATTGAAGAATATCAAAACTCAAATGAGGCTGCAAAAAAATTCGATGGTACTAAACCTACGAGGGAGGAAGCCTTGAACACCCTTGTTGGGAAAAAGCTCAGCGAGCCCGGAATTGCAGTTGAAGCGGCAGCCAGAGAAATTAAAAAGATATTGGATAATATTAAAGCCTGCTACCCGAGTCCTTGGACAAATAATTTTCTCAATGGAGAAATTTCCCTTACAAAAGGAGATCCATATCAAATCTATGACTTTATAAAAGGTCGGGGTTTAAAAGAAAAAAAGCGTAACCTTGCACGAATGGTTGCTGCCCCTTATAACTCCTCCGGAATTGAATGCGTGCAAAACCCCGGAAACCCTTTTTCTCCAAACGACGGCGGTCCATTTGCCAATCCAAGAAAAAGGGGTGAATTATCAGCCTTTATTGCCGAGGACTTATTCAAAAGTAATCTCTTTAACTAACTGAAGATATAAAATTACTTTAATAAATATGGACTACGAGATACTAGAACATACAGCAGACGTTTGCATCAGGGTTTATGGAAAATCCCTCGACAAGCTTTTTGAAAACTCCGCACGTGCAATGATGGATTTAATAACGGATAAAGAGAAAATAAAACCTTCTCAAGAAATTGAAATCGAGGTTGATGGAGAGACCATAGAAGAGCTCCTGGTTCACTGGCTACAGGAGATTCTTTATCTTCATGAAGTAAGCAAAATGGTATTTAAGGATTTTAGGCTAAGCCTAATTGGCAAAACTCATGCGAAAGGAAACGCCTTAGGAGAGAAAATTGATATGGACAGACACGAATTACTCTTTGATATTAAGGCAGTCACCTATCACAATTTGAAAATAGAACCTGTAAATGATAGATTGAAAGTAGATATTGTGTTTGATGTGTAATAAGAACTTGATTTCTTTACACTGGATGACAGAGCCTGTCATTGCGAGAATCCAGAGCTTGTCGAAGGGGACGAAGCAATCCCAAATAGACGAGAGCACTTCCCGCCCAAGACTTCATCGGTGGTTGCTATGACAACTCTCTTTATTTATATTCCAACTTCAGTGGGGTGACGAGGGCTATGAATGAATCGATTAATCTTGTAAAAATACACGATTATCTCTGGGAGATTCCTAAAAAGGGTGGGATGCGCGTTCCGGGAAGGGTTTATGCTACGGAAAGCATGTTAAAAGACATTCAGAAAGACAAAGCCCTTGAGCAGGTAGTTAACGTTGCCCATCTTCCTGGGATTCAAAAATACTCCATCGCTATGCCTGATATACACTGGGGGTACGGGTTTCCGATAGGAGGGGTTGCCGCTATGGATGTAGAAGAAGGCGTCATCTCACCCGGAGGAGTAGGTTACGATATTAATTGCGGCGTAAGGCTCATGAGTACAAATCTAATTGAGGAAGAAGTAAGACCAAAACTGAGAGAGCTAGTTTCAGAGCTATTCTATAGGGTGCCATCCGGAGTCGGGTCAAGTGGAAAAATCAAGCTTTCCAAAAACGATTATAAAGACCTTATAAAAAAGGGGGCAAAATGGGCGGTAGAACAAGGATGGGGTGAGGCTCAAGATTTAGAAAGGATTGAAGATTACGGAACGTTTCCAGGTGCCAATTATGACACGATAAGCCAAAAGGCTTTTGAAAGAGGAAGCGACGAGCTCGGAACGCTAGGCTCGGGAAACCATTTTCTTGAGGTAGACATAGTGGATGAAATTAAGGATTTACAAGTCGCAGATGATTTTGGACTTTTTAAGGATCAAGTGTGTGTCATGATACATTGCGGCTCTCGTGGTTTTGGTCATCAGATCTGCACAGATTACATTGACAGGATGCTTTCTTATATGAGAAGAGAAGAGATTAATCTTCCAGATAAACAACTCGCATGCGCTCATATTAAATCAAAAGAAGGTAGAGATTACCTTTCGGCCTTTGCGGCTGCAGTAAATTATGCTTGGGCTAATAGGCAGATAATTATGTCATTTGCCAGAGAGTCTTTTTATAGGATTTTCAAAATTGGCCCAAGGGACTTAGGGGGACACCTAGTTTATGATATAAGTCATAACATAGCAAAGTTTGAAGAGCATAAGGTAAACGGAGAGATGAAAAAGGTATGTGTTCACAGAAAAGGGGCAACAAGGGCGTTTCCCAAAGGGCATCCCCTTGTACCAGAAATATACAGAAACGTTGGTCAGCCTGTTTTTATTCCAGGAGATATGGGCAGAGCCTCGTTTGTTCTAGTTGGAACTGAGGCGGCATTAGATGAAACATTTGGAACTAGCTGTCACGGAGCAGGAAGGATGCTTTCCAGAAATGAAGCTGTAAGAAGGGGAAAGAATAGAGACCTTTTTTCAGAGCTTGAAAGGAGAGGAATAATTCTCATAGCAAGGGGAAAAAGAACGGTTCTTGAAGAAATGCCTGAGGCATACAAGTATGTGGAGGATGTTTGTGATGTAGTGCATAACGCTCAGATAGCCAAAAAGGTAGCGAGGCTAAGACCGATTGGCGTAGTAAAGGGGTAATAAAACAAGATACAAGATACAAAATACAGGACTCAAGATAAAATAAATCATGTACCATGAATTATTTTAAAAGAAACTATGCTTGATCCAAAATTTATTAAAGAAAACATTGATTATGTGAAGCGTAAGATGAAAGAGCGCGGGGTTACCATAGACCTTGAGAGTTTTCTCACGCTTGAAGAAGAAAGGAAACGAATAATCCGTGAGGTTGAAGAGCTTGAGCGCCTGAGAAATACTGGCTCGAAAAAAGTCGGAGAACTTAAGAGACAGGGAAAGAATGCAGAAGCCGAAAAGCTTCATATGGAGTTAAAGCTATCTTCAGAAAAAGTCAAAGAACTCGAAGATAAAAGAACAGAAATCGAGAATGAATTCAGAGACCTTCTTCTTAGAATTCCTAATGTACCTCATCCCTCCGTCCCCTTCGAGAAGAATTCTTCAGGTAATGTAGAAATAAAACGCTCGGGCAGCCCTAGAGAATTCGATTTTGAACCCAAAGACCACGTAGAGATTGGAAAGAAGCTAGATATCCTCGATTTGGATAGAGCCTCAAAAATTACAGGAGCGAGGTTTGCTCTTTATAAAGGATTAGGCGCCAGGCTTGAGAGGGCTCTTATAAATTTCATGCTCGACCTTCATGTAAATGAGCACGGGTATGAAGAAGTGCTTCCACCTTTTATGGCTAATCGAGACAGCTTTATAGGAACCGGAAATCTTCCTAAATTTGAAGAAGATTTATTCAAGGTAGACGGAACGGATTTTTACCTGATTCCTACAGGAGAGGTCCCCATAACAAACATTCATAGAGATGAGATAATAGACGAAGAAGAGCTTCCTAAGAATTATGCGGCATACACCCCGTGCTTCAGGAAAGAGGCTGGCTCATATGGAAAGGACGTGCGTGGAATTATAAGGCAGCACCAGTTTAACAAGGTTGAGCTTGTCAAATTCGCAACTCCCGAAAATTCTTACGCCGAACTTGAATCCTTAACCAAGGATGCCACTCGTGTGCTAGAACTTCTAGAGCTCCCGCATCGAATCATGCTTCTCTCCACAGGTGATATGGGATTTTCATCGGCAAAAACCTACGATATCGAGGTTTGGATTCCCAGCGAAAATACATACAGAGAAATCTCTTCTTGCAGCAACTTCGAGGATTTTCAGGCAAGGAGGGCAAATATAAGATACCGCCCAAAGGGTGGAGGAAAACCCAGATTCCTTCACACGTTAAACGGCTCCGGGCTCGCAGTCGGTAGAACCGTTGTCGCTCTGCTAGAGAATTGCCAAGAGCGTGATGGGTCGGTCATAATCCCAAAAGCCCTCGTTCCCTACATGAGAGGTGTGGAGAGAATCCATTCTTAATAAATTTACCCGACATGAAAGAATACGCGGTGGAATTACCAAAAGAAGCAGGCGGCAAGGTGACTGAATTTAAAGGACGAGATTGGAAGCTCAATAAATCAGACCTAATTCTTAGTAATAGCAAGATAAATAAAGAGCTGGTTGTAAAGTTAAAAGAAGCCCTACAAGGCTCAGGCTTTTACATATGATGAATAATCCTAACAAGATTTATGATGTGATCATAGTGGGTGCAGGGCCTGCAGGGGGGATGTGCGCATATGAGCTTTCAAAAAGGAGTTTAAGCGTACTTATTTTAGAGAAAGAAAAATTACCAAGGTATAAAGTATGCGCAGGGGGATTAACAACTAAGGCAGTTGAAATTATATCAGAAGATTTTCAAGATTTAACAGAAAATTATACCTACAACATCCACCTAACCCTCAATCACAAATGGGGATTTTCTAAAATTACGCCATTTCCAATAGTAACTATGGTAATGCGGGATATGTTTGACCTCTTTCTAGTCCAGAAATCAGTCGAAAAAGGTTCTTATCTGATTGATCAAACAAAAGTATCCGAGATAAATGAGTTAGCCGATTACACGGTCGCAAAGACAGACCGGGGAAACTTTGTGTCAAAGGTTATTGTTGGTGGAGACGGAGTGAACAGCATTGTCGCTCGTTCGCTTGGACTGAGGAACAAGCGAAGGCTCGGCATTGCAATTGAGGGAGAGATTTTCCCTAATAACCTTTCAGCCGACATATCTAGCTATAATGGGTCCCTCCATCTTGATTTTAATGTAATCCCAAAAGGCTACGGATGGATTTTCCCGAAAAGAAACCATCTATCTGTTGGGGTGTTCACGACCCTGCCGAAGATAAAAGATATCAAAGAATATTTCTCCCTCTACCTAGAAAGAAAGAGCTTAAGTAATAATTACACCTGCTCTTCGCTGATAGGACACCAGATTCCACTAGGCGGTAGTTATGAAAAGCTAAATACAAAAAGGGGGCTATTAATTGGAGACGCTGCAGGGCTTGCCGATCCTATAACAGGTGAAGGTATATACTATGGGCTTAGAAGCGGGCAAATTGCGGCAGAAGCAATCTATAGAAGCTTAACAGCAGACTCATTAAGCTTAAATAAATATTCATCCGAGGTTGCAAGTGAAATCATAACTGAATTGAAATATGCAAGTTATATAGCCGCTCTTTTCTATAACCTGCCTTTAATAACATATAACTTAGCGAGAAAGATAAATAAGTTTAGTGAAGCTTACGTTAGTATTATTAAAGGTGAAACGTCATATAAGGACATTTTTACAAAAATGCCTAAATATTTAGGAAGGTTATTATATCTTATTAAAAATATTGGTAGATGTTATTGAGTAGCATTTTAAGTATTGTTGATAATCATTTAAAGTTAATATGAGGCTTTAAAAAGTGTGGATAAATAATGACCTATCTGCTTAAAGTCAAATCTTGCTAATTTTCTTAACTATCTGCGATTCTAAGAAAATTTATCAAATTGAGAAAAAGATATGAAAGGGTTAAAGAATAGTCCGGTTTTAGTGATATTTGGTTGGTCTACAGTTAAATTCGGTTAATTAATATTCGCGCTAAAACTGCATAATTTCCTTTTCTTTCCTTTCTAAGGTCTCATTAATTTTCTTTATAAAATCGTCTGTAATCTCCTGAACCTTGGTAAGACTCTTTTTGGCTTCATCTTCAGTCACCTTTTTTCCCTTCTCCGCCTCTTTAACAAGATTGTTTGTGTCTTTTCTTATCTGTCTTACTGCTACTCTATAGTCCTCGGCAGTTTTTGATACATGTTTAACAAGCTCCTTTCTTCTATCCTCGGTGAGATGAGGTATTGCCAATCTTATCACCTTCCCATCATTTGAAGGGTTTATGCCGAGATCAGATTGCCTGATTGCTTTCTCAATGCTTGAGACAGCAGCTATATCCCATGGTTGAATTAATATTAGCCTAGGTTCGGGAACAGAAATCGTTGCAAGCTGAACGAGCGGTGTTTGGGTACCATAATAATCAACCTTTATATGCTCAACCAGGGTAGTAGAAGCCCTTCCCGTCCTTACTTTATTAAGCTCCATTTTAAACACATCTATGGATTTATTCATCCTTTTTTTCATATCATCGAGAATCTGATTGATGCTCATTATTTCACTCATTCTTGGGCGCTCCTGACAGTTGTTCCTATCTCTTCACCCATGATAATCCTCTTTATATTGCCAGGCTCAAATAGATTGAAAACTACGATCGGAATGCCGCTCTCCATGCAAAGTGATATGGCAGTAGCATCCATTATTTTTAATCCTAGCTTTAGTACTTCCATATAATTTAGTTCCTTAAATTTCCGTGCATCATCGTATCTCATCGGATCTCTATCATACACACCATCGACTTTAGTAGCTTTAAGAATAACCTCAGCCCCAATCTCAAGCGCCCTTAACGTAGCGGCGGTATCCGTCGTGAAAAAAGGGTTCCCAGTTCCAGCGGCAAGTATAATAATCCTCCCCTTTTCCAGATGCCTTATTGCTCTTCTTCTGATATAAGGCTCGGCTACCTGCTTGATCTCAAGGGCTGTCTGGACGCGTGTGACGATTCCTTTCCTCTCAAGGGAGTCCTGCAGAGCAAGGGCGTTTATGACAGTTGCTATCATGCCCATATAGTCCGCCGTTGCTCTGTCCATGCCGGTTGCCGCACCAGCAACGCCCCTGAATATATTTCCACCCCCTATTACAAGGGCTATTTCGACACCGAAGGCATGAATTTCTCTTATCTCTTCTGAAATTGTTTCTAGAACACTAAGACTTATGCCGTAATTTTGATCACCCTGAAGCGCTTCACCACTAAGCTTAAGAAGAATCCTCTTATACCTAGGTTTTGATAAAGGGTTTAAAGACTTCATTTAACTTTACTCAATAGATTCACCCAACTGATATCTTACAAACCTCCTTACAACAATGTTCTCTCCTAGCTGAGCAACCATAGAGCTTATCAAATCACGGATCCTAATCTTTGGGTCTCTAATATAGGTTTGTTCAATGAGACATATCTCTTCATAAAATTTCTCAATCTTTCCTTGAACAATCTTATCAGCAACGCTGACTGGTTTTCCGGATTCTATTACCTGAGCCATCATTATCTCTCTCTCTTTTAAATAAACTGACTCAGGCACATCTTCTCGGCTTATAAATCTCGGATTTGCAGCGGCAATCTGCATTGCGATCTCTTTTGCAAGCCTTTGGAATCCCTCGTTTCTTGCTACAAAATCAGTCTCACAGTTTACTTCAAGCATCACCCCTATCTTCCCACCGGCATGAATATAAGAAGCTATTACCCCTTCGGGCGTTTCCCTTCCAGCCTTTTTAGCCGCCTTTGCAAGACCCTTAATTCTCAGAATCTCAGCAGCTTTTTCGTAATCACCACTAACCTCCTCTAAAGCCTTCTTACAATCAAGAAAAGGTGCTCCGGTTCTATCCCTAAGTTCCTTCACCATCTGCGCTGTAACCTCACCCATTGTCGGTTTCCCCCTCAGCTTCACTCACGTCGTCAGAATAAGCAACGGGAATCGTTTTCTCTTCCGATTCGATTTCACCTCCATATTCCTTAAAGACAAATACTTTTCTTTCTATTATTACCGGTGTCTTTTCCTCTTCTTTCTTTATAATCTCCCCAGCCATAACCCTCTGATCGTAAATATGTCTTCCTTCAATGCATCCATCAGCAATCTTTGATGTGAAAAGCTTTATTGCCCTTATGGCATCGTCATTGCCGGGAATGGCGAAGTCTGCGCTTGACGGGTCACAGTTAGTGTCTATCACGGCTACAACAGGTATTCCCAGCTTTTTTGCTTCACGAACAGCGGTGTATTCCTTCTTTATGTCAATCACGAATAGCGCTTCTGGAATTCTTTTCATGTTAACAACGCCGTTTAAAAGATATTCCAGCTTCTGAATTTCCCTTTTTAATCCCTTTGCCTCTTTCTTAGGAAGTAAGTCCATTTGCTTTTCTTCCTCCATCTTTTTCAACTCAAGTAGATAATCAACCCTTGAGCGAATGGTGCCAAAGTTGGTCAGTGTACCACCTAACCAGCGAGTATTGGCAAAAGGCATTCCAGCCCTTATAGCCTCTTCCGCTATAATGCCCTGTGCCTGCTTTTTTGTCCCCACAAAAAGAACCTCGCCGCCGTCAGCCACTACGTTTTTTACAAAGTTATAAGCCATCTTAAACAGGTTAGCCGTTTGCTGAAGGTCTATTATATGTATCCCATTCCTGCTCCCAAATATGTACTGCTTCATTCTAGGGTTCCAGTGACTCATCTGATGCCCGAAGTGTACCCCAGCCTCAAGAAGCTGTTTCATGCTAATTACTTCACCAACGTTGTTTTCTTCCACAATCAACTCCTCCACTTTCGAAGTTAAAATCAAATATTATCCTAATTTTAATAACATAAAAAACCTATATTTTCAAGTTGAAACCACACACGCCGTATGTTAACATTCAAGGCCTATTCGTTATTACAATTCATATGGGAGCCGAAAATTAATGAGCATTCTAGTAAATCAAGACTCTCGCGTTGTGGTACAAGGTATTACGGGAAGCGCTGGGCTTTTTCATGCCACCCAATGCCGTGAATACGGAACGAAGGTCGTAGGCGGTGTTACACCAGGAAAGGGCGGAACGGATGTGGATGGTTTCCCTGTGTTCAATACCGTATTTGACGCCGTTAAAGAAACTAAAGCAAACACATCGCTAATATTTGTCCCTGCGCCATTTGCGGCAGATGCTATAGTCGAAGCCGTTGACGCAGGGATTAAACTCGTCGTTTGCATAACAGAAGGAATCCCTACCCTTGATATGATAAAGGTCAAAAGGTATATGGAAGGCAAAAAAGTGAGACTTATAGGACCAAACTGCCCGGGTGTTATGACACCTGGCGAGGCAAAGGTCGGGATAATGCCAGGATACATTCACCTTCCAGGAAGAATAGGGGTAATCTCAAGGAGCGGAACACTGACATATGAAGCAGTCTGGCAGCTAACGAATCTAGGCATCGGTCAGTCAACTTGTGTTGGAATCGGCGGCGACCCGGTTGTTGGCTCTACCTTTATTGATATCTTAAAACTATTTGAGAAGGATAAAGAAACGGATGCCGTTGTTTTGATAGGAGAAATAGGAGGGAGCGCAGAAGAAGAAGCGGCACAGTACATAAAGAAGAAATTCGGCAAGCCTGTTGTGGCTTTCATAGCCGGCTCCACCGCTCCCAAAGGAAAGCGTATGGGCCACGCGGGAGCGATAATTTCAGGGAGCTCTGGAACGGCAAAGGATAAGATTACCGCCCTAGAGCATGCAGGTATAAGAGTATCTCCAAGCCCGGCAGAGATAGGAGAAACCATCAAACAAGTGCTTAGTTGAGTTCAATGGATTAATCTCGATTTATGCATTGTACCGGATAGTATAAGCAAATTGCCACAGAATCCCAGTTAGAATGAAAGGCTAAAACCTTCCTCTACAATTTGTGGCGGAAACCTTCAGGTTTCCAAAAAGAAGCTTTGCTCATCGCACGCTCTTTAAAAAAGCGGAGAATAAAATCAAATCCACCCTCACCCTCCTTCACGAAAGGAGGGAATAAAAAGTCTCCCTTTTCAAAAGGGAGATTTAGAGGGATTTCATGATAGGCTTCCACAAGGAAGCTCCTATGGAGGCTAAACTTTTCTCTACGCTTTGTTGCATGGTTTAAACGTACTGTAGAGACGACCCGCCGGGTCGTCTCTACATCTCAAACATCAACGGTTACGAGCGCAGCGGAAGCCGAGAACGTCGCCCGAGCCCGAGGGCGAAGTGATGGCACTGAGCGCGAAGACACCAGCGAACGAGCCGGACAGGAAGGCGCCGCCGCGGTTGAGCGCCGCAGGAAATCCGTCAGCCTCAGGGGATGCCTCATCTATGCCACCCATTAAGTCAATGCCGTAA